>JAAYWY010000277.1 GCA_012516165.1 Bacillota bacterium | reverse complement strand
CTTTAACTCTGCTACATCACTTTTTAAGACTGCTACATCACTCTTTAGCTCTGCCACATCACTCTTTAAAACCGCTACATCACTCTTTAACTCTGCCACATCTTTTTTAAGTTCGGTTTGACCTTTTTTAATATCAATGTTATCACTATGAACTATAGCCACTTTTCCAATCAAATCCGTTAGGAGGCCCTCAATACGTTCCAGCCGCTCTTCGCTCATAACTATCCTCCTTGCTGTAGACAAACTCTCTTATTTGTCTTATTATAACAAAAACGACCCCCACAAGAAAGATCACACCGCTATTTTCCTTCATAATCATAAGAGAGTACTAGTTCTGGACACAGAAACCTCAAAAATTCTAATTGACATCGATAGTAAGATTGATTATATATAAGATAAGAAATATAAAATTTTACAAGGGGGTTTGTATATGATTAAGTTCATGAAAAAACTTGGCATTTTAGCTTTAGTAGTTTTTCTCTTAGCTGGTTGTTCCACTAGTCAAGTGCAGGATCAAAACAAGTCTGCCAATGAAATGAGTGCGGATATTGTAGTGATTGGAGCTGGAGGAGCGGGGTTAACAGCAGCTGTAACAGCCAAGCAAGCCGGGGCTGATGTTATCGTCCTGGAGAAAATGCCCATGGTAGGCGGCAATACACTGCGGGCAACAGGCGGCCTTAATGCAGCCGGTACCAAATACCAAGAATTAGCAGGAATTAAGGACAGCCCGGACATACACTACGAAGACACCATGAAAGGCGGAAAAAATGAAAATATACCTGAACTGGTGCGTACTTTAGTGGATAACGCTAACGACGCCCTGGAATGGCTCAATGGATTAGGAGCCAATCTGATTCATGTTAGTCTGTCCGGTGGATCAACCAACCCACGCAGCCATGCTCCTGAAGGCGGTGCCGCCGTGGGACCTGCCATTGTTCGTACCTTGGAAAAAGCAGTTGAGGATCAGGGAATAGAAGTTTTGACTGAAACCGAAGCCACTGAGATACTCACTGATGAAAAAGGCCAGATCAGCGGAGTCAAGGCCGTCAGCAAGGAAAAAGGAGAGCTTGTGATCAAGGCTAAGGCTGTAATAGTGGCTACTGGTGGATTTGGCGCTAACCAAGATATGGTCGTTCAATATCAGCCTAAGCTCAAAGGTTTTGCCACCACCAATCACCCCGGTGCTACTGGTGACGGGATAAAAATGGCAATGGCCGTGGGTGCTGCTACAGTCCAAATGGATAATATCCAAACCCATCCGACAGTCGTTCCTGGTAAAGGAATTATGATTACCGAAGCTGTGCGTGGGACTGGAGCGATATTGGTCAACCATCAGGGCGAACGCTTTATTGATGAACTTCAGACAAGAGATGTTGTCTCGGAAGCCATCCTCAAACAAGAAAACGGCACGGCGTTCCTGTTGTTCGATCAGGCTGTACGTGAGAATCTAAAGGCTATCGAAGACTACGCCCAACAAAAGCTGCTTATTGAGGGTACTACATTACAAGATCTAGCAGAAAAAGCTGGTTTACCTGCGGACAAGTTAGAAGCAACGTTAAAAAGATACAATGGCTTTGTGGCGGCAGGTAAAGATGATGATTTCGGCCGGCAGCACCTTAGTTTATCTTTAGAAAAAGCACCTTTTTATGCAGTAGAAGTTACTCCTGCCATCCACCATACCATGGGCGGTTTGTCCATTAACACCAAAGCCGAGGTACTAGATAAAGATGGTAACAGTATTCCGGGGCTTTTTGCCGCAGGCGAGGTAACAGGTGGTGTTCATGGAGCCAACCGGCTAGGTGGCAATGCAGTAGCTGATATAGTTGTATTTGGCCGGATCGCTGGCCAGCAGGCAGCAGCATACATTCAATAATTCAACAGCTAAGAACTTCCTAAAGCAAATAAACTTAACACCAAAAACCGGGTCAGGGCGGACTGCTGACCCGGTTATAATTTTATCCCCTTAGTGTACTAATGGATTGTGCCAGAGCAACTATGCTCTTGGTAAGTTCATCCAGTTTGGTTTCCATCCGTACCAATAGATACATGGAAACCACTACAGGAAAGCCTAAGTTGGCAATTTGTGCCCACAGGCCTTGTT
>JAAYWY010000256.1 GCA_012516165.1 Bacillota bacterium | reverse complement strand
GTGGCTGCTGAATATGGAATTGACCTTAATACCAATACAAAATTGGCTCCTGTGGTGGAATATGCTACTTTTGATCCTGGCGGTTTTGCTTCTTTTGTACTTGGAGTGCTTCCTATAATTATATTATTCGTTATTTTCCTCACGGTTGGCTCTTTGCGTTATCGCTATCGACGGTATCCTGGATGGTGGAGCGGATTCGGTAGCCGTAGGCGTGGGCCGTTCGACGACTTTTTTGGTGGTGGAACACCGGGTGGTTTTGGCGGCGGCGGTGGATTTTCTGGCCGGGGCGGTTTCGGTGGCGGCTCCTCCGGAGGCGGTGGCGCCAGCCGCTAGCTGTGGTGTAGTGGAAATGTTTATGGCCGATGTAGGTTACCTTAACAAGAGGACATCCAGCAAAAAACAGGGCCTCCGCGAGGGAGAGGCCCTTGTTTTATAGTGCAAAGAAACATCATCAGTTATACTGTTAAACTACTTGGTTGTAGGAGTGTATTTGCCCGCTAGCTGTTGCTGGGCCATCTCCACCATCTTTCTCGTCATGTGACCACCAACGGTACCGGCATCGCGAGAAGTGACATTACCCCAGTAACCGTTTTGTATATTGGTATCCACACCCAATTCCCGTGCAACTTCATATTTCCACTGATTCATAGCATCCCAAGCCTCAGGGACTACGTGGGTTGCACCGCGTGACCTGTTATAACTTCCTCTTGCCATTTTGATGTCACCTCCTTTCGCTCTTAGTTTGACCGAAAAGGTGAGCGATATGATATAAATTTATTTCCTCTCTTCCCAACAAACGAAAGAACGACCGTAACTTATATGTACAGCCGTTCTTTCCTGCAAGAGGAAGTTTCTGCTGGTAGTGTATGGCTTTGGGTTATAAATATACTGTCTAAACCCTGCCAGTTTCTGTTAGTTAGCAGATAGTTCATGTGGATTAACGAAGGTGGGAAGATGGGAAGATGGGTATGTTCGTTAATGGAATTGAGGGTATCTTTAAGTGAAGTGCTGCACAAAAAGTAGCGTAGAGGGTAGGTTGTTTTGATATAATTTATGGGTAACTATAGGCACGATGTAAGAAACTGGGGAACCAAGGTGGAAATTATGCAGCAGGCTTATTTGATAAAATACTGAATATATTTGGTGTGGACCAAAGCTACGTTTACCCAGAAGCCTGTGGGATTATCCCTTGAGGGCGATTTGGTAATTTTTATGATCTACTGATAGAAATAACGCAGGGGAGCTAGAAACAGCAAAATCCCACAGGCTTATTGTTCTTACTAGACACGGCTAGTAGTGGGTGATTGGTTAGGAAGCCATACCGCACCGCGGTATTTTTTGGGTTTATCAGCCGTTGGGGCGACGCGGGCCTTTCACGTTAGCATCAATTAAGTCTTCACTGTACTCTTCCAGCAGATTTTGAGTAGTTTTCATTTGTTCGTGAGGGGTTTTGGCTTCCAGATAAGTGTCGCGATTTTGGTCAGACTGAACGCTCGGATAAGGGGGCAAGTCCTTACGCGCTTTTTGTCCTTTGTTTTTACCACCTTTTTTGGCCAACTCTTCTGTCACCTCCTTATGGTATTTTACTCGCTCTTGCATGGCTTCTGGCGGCATCCAGGCGTGTAGGCTAGGAATAAGTTCGCCCATTCGATCACCATCAGCAAGACTGTTTAGCCCGTATAAATCTTCTTCTGTATGGGTATGCGGCGCAAAGAATTTTGTTTTTTTGTGGCTCACGCTATTTTCACCCCACGGTTAATTATTTGTTGCTTTCTTTTTCTTATCCCTGGTGCTCTTTGCCATTTTTTTGGTAATATTTAGAAAAAAACTTGCCGACCACCAAACCACAACTAGAACAAAGGTAGTGAGGGCAGCAAGATAAAAATTTATAAATTAGCATCTTACTCATCCTTGTTTACTCGTATTACATATAGGGACAACAATTAATTTTCCTGATGTCTCAATATGTTGCTCAGGCAGGATTTTCCCTTATCATTGACGAATAAATTAGCAAATGAGGTTTTATCGTTTTATCCCACTTGTATTTAAGGGGG
>JAAYWY010000255.1 GCA_012516165.1 Bacillota bacterium | reverse complement strand
TTTCTCGGTTATCCGGATGGGGGTCTAGCTCCTTTATGGCAGCAACATTGGTCAGTTCAGGAGGTTTATCGTTCTCCTTACACCGGTGTTGATGTTTCTCCTTATAACAATAGTTTTACTCCCGAGGTAGCCTATAGCGGCCAACCCTTGATGATAGACATTGAAGCGCTGCTGCGAATAGAGAAGCCTACAATTATTTTATTTCCCAGCAATTATGAGGGACACCCTGATCATTGGGCGACCCATGCTTTTGTAACTTATGCCCTGGAAGATCTTAAACTGCACGGTTGGGAAAAAGAGCCGCAAATTTATAACTATCTAGTCCACTATAACGATTGGCCCCGTCCGTGGGGGGCTAATTTTATGCGGACGCTAGAGCCACCGACTCGTATTGCCCACGAAGGCCAATGGCTGTCCCTACCGCTATCTTGGAGCGAGCGGACCAAGAAATATAATGCTATCTTAAAACACCGGTCACAAGTAGCAGTTATGCGTGGTTTTCTCACCAGTTTTGCTCGGGCCACAGAACTTTTTCAAGGTTATCCCTCAGCGGTTACATTAAGATCATCACCAGTTAATCAGCAAACAGTATTGGCTACCGATGCTCATGGTGACAGCCTTATTGACAGGCTAGATCGCTATGCTGATATTGTGCGTTTGACCGGCAGCTTAAATGATGCCGATCTTAGGCTTACATTGTCATTGAGAGGTTATGTGAAGCCTGAGCTAAGGTATGAACTGGAAGTAGTAACCCTTGGGGGACAAGCGCCGGGATTACGTCTGCGGCTATGCTATCCGATGTCTGAGTTTCCCATGGGGATTACTGCTGAGCAAAAAGGCGACAGCATTACCTTTACCATTTCTCGGTCGGTGTTAAAAGATGCGCCGCTGCTTTTTGTGTCAGCTGAAACGTACCAAGGGCAGGCGCGGGCGGATCGGCTGCGTCAAATCCGGGTGCAATTGAATTGATTTGTGCTAATTTATTTTTCATGTTAAAATAAATATAGTGGAAAGTCCTTGGGGCTGATGTGGGGGAATACTATGGCTAAGCAAAAAAGCAGTGAAAGGATTGTTACCGAAAACCGTAAAGCCCGTCATGATTATTTTATTCTAGAGACATATGAAGCAGGTCTTTCGCTGGTGGGGACAGAGGTAAAATCGCTGCGCGAGGGTAAGGCTAATTTAAGAGATAGCTTTGCGCGGGTGGAAAATGGAAGTGTAATGCTTTACAATATGCATATCAGCCCTTATCAAAAAGGTGGCTATGTAAACCATGATCCAAGACGGCCGAGGAGGCTACTTCTTCATAAAAGTGAAATCCAAAAATTAGCAGGCAAAGTTCAGGAAAAAGGCTTGACATTAGTTCCTCTCCGGGTTTACTTTAATGAACGAGGTTTAGCCAAAGTAGCACTGGCTGTAGCGCGAGGCAAAAAGTCCTACGATAAACGGGACGATTTGGCTCGGCGAGAGGCTAAACGAGAAATAGAGAGGGCTGTTAAGGAACGTTTCTTGGGGGCGATTTAGGTTCGACGGGGATAGGGTTGGGAGAGGAAGCGAGCCGCGGACCATGGCCGCGTCAACAACATGGAAAGGCAATAACTGCCAACAACGATTACGCACTGGCTGCGTAACTTAACGTAGCCCATCCGCCCGGCCTAAGCCTGCGGGGCCGGATACGGGTGTCATATTAGCAGGCTACCGGCAGATGGAAGCCTTCACATCCGCTGGGAAACCAAGAAGGCTAGTCTCTATAGTATCCAGCTTCTGGGAGACAATAGAGGCGAAATATAAAACAGAAGCTACGCTCGTAGAAGCCTCTTCTGGCATATCTTCGGACGGGGGGTGCAATTCCCCCCCGCCTCCACCAAAAAATACAAAGTAAATAGTGCTTTTAGCATGTACATAAAAAGGAGGCTTTCGAGGCCTCCTTCTGCTTATTCAAATTCTCCCCACAAGCGAACTTCGGTTTCCATAGTAATACCGTGGGCTGCTGCTTCTTTTTTAATAAGCTTAATCAAGCTATAAACGTCCTGGGAACTGGCACCGCCTAAATTAACAATAAAATTAGCGTGGGTAGGGGAAATTTGAGCTTGCCCGATCTGCGTTCCTTTTAAGCCGAGCTCTTCAATGACTTTGCCAGCATATGTTCCTGGTGGATTGCGAAAGGTGGAGCCACAGCTGGGAAAAAGAGGTAACCGGTGCCGCTTCTTTTTACTTTCGGCAATGCCCTGGATCACTTGTTCCCGCGGTAGGGGAATAATGCTTAAGAGCGTTTCCAGTACAATAAGATCTTGATGTTGGAAAATACTGTCACGATAGGAGAACTTATGCTCTGCTGGCGACAAACGCCTTATTACACCTTGGTGATCGATCACCATACTTTCTTGAACAAAACTACCCAAGGTTATACCATATGCGCCTGCATTCATAAAGATGCCACCGCCGACTGATCCCGGAATACCAGCTAATCGTTCAAACCCACCCCAACCTTCATCGGCTAAGGCACCAATCAGGTGATCCAGAGGTAAGCCAGCACCTACACGGACAGATTCGTTTTCGATCGAAAAGTAGCCCAATTTGCGTCCAATACGAAGAACTAGCCCTTCAACCCCCTGGTCACTAACCAGGACGTTAGTACCACTTCCTAAAACATAAACCGGCAAACCCTGTTTAGTGGCAAAAACGAGTGCATTTTTTACTTCGGCCACCGAGGCAGGCTCACAGAAGAAACGAGCCGGGCCGCCGATTTTATAAGAAGTATAATCCCTTAACGGAACGTACTCTCTAATTTCCATTTATGTTGTTGCACCTCCTGAAATCTGTTAGCAATGAGTAAATGTTTTGTTTCCTGTTGTTAATTTTTGCCTTAGCAAGGTCGAATGAGGTGGACCTGTTGATCCTGCAAGGTTTAGTCTATAAGTATTGGTTTGAAGGCCCTATAAACTTAATATATCTCAGGCAAAACATTCGGTAGAGAAGACGTTTTTCCTGCCGCCGAAAAAGATTTATAGAAAAACGCCTTTAGAAAACAAGGGAAAATGATTAGGGTGTCGAATATAGTGTACGGGGAGGTTCGAGGGCATATAACCGAAGGGGGTGCCCTATTTATGCAACGCGGGTGCAAAAAAGCCTTGCTGTTGTTATTGGTAATGTCCCTGTTTCTTTTGTCTATGCTCCTTACCGGTTGTGCTCAGGGACTTGCATTTCAGGGTGAGCCGGGCATAGATTCGGCGGAATCATCAGTTGTTAAGCAGAAGTTGATCATTGCGTATTATATCACACGAGAAGGCAATTATTTAGTGCCGGTAAGGGTCAAGGTACCTGATGACGACAATTTTGCTCGACACGTGGTGGAAAAGTTGTTGGCTGGGTCACAAGACCAAGAGCTGTTGGCATCGGCATTTCCTGTTGGTGTTGTGCTTCGGGATGTTTATGTGAAAAATGGGATCGCCTGCGTAGATTTAGGGGGCGATGTCATTAAGACTATGGATCCTAAAGTGTGGCGTCGGGCCGTGGATAGCCTAGTTCTTACGCTAACAGAATTACCCGATGGGGACATTAGTTCGGTAGAGATTTTAGTAAATGGAGTGTCAGATGATATCCTGCTGGAACGTCCGGCCTATGTTAATATCATTGCTGGCGGACCAGATGATGGCCTGACAACCACAGTGTATTTTAGCTATAATGACACCTATTTAGTACCGGTGACCATAAAATTGGAACCGAACATATCCGATCCTCTTTTTGCCACATTGGAACAATTAGTTGCTGGACCGCAAGGCATACCTTATTTGTCCCGTGTGTTCGCGGAAGGAACACGATTTTTGGGCTACCAGAAAGAGGGCGATCTTATTCGTCTTAACTTTTCCCGCGAGGCGGTGGAGCTTGATACCAAAGGCAACATTCGTAAAGACGAGCAAAGCCCAACAATTTTGGCTTTAGCTATGACCTTGCATGGTTTTTCCGGTTTAGATCGGTTCCAAATACTAATAGAAGGTCAACCTCTGCCTGATCTAAACTATCCCATAGGCATACCACAAAGCTATTTAGACCGCGAATGGATAGAACCGTTGCTGGATATTCCTGGGGCTCAACCAACGTAGGGTTAGGGCCCTTTTTTATTTGAATTTTGTAGCGGCAGGATTATAAGAAGTCAAGGCGAAGTAAAGGACAAAGAAAGGCAAGTAATAGTTTAGGGGGATCCTATTTATGGTACGCTATCGACGGGCATTTTTTTGTTGCCTGTTTTTATGGTTGCTATTTATATCTATGACCCTTCCTGTACAAGCAGCTGGTAGTGGGATAACACTTATTATTAACGGTCAGCCTGCTTTATCCGATGTCGCGCCGATAATTCAGAATAACCGAACCATGGTACCGCTTCGTGTTATTTCCGAAGGCTTAGGAGCTGAAGTATTCTGGGATAATGCTAGCCGTACAGTGCGGATAACCCTACCTGATGGCGAGATCCGCCTTGGTATCGGCCAAAGTAAAGCTCTTATCCGCAATGAAGAGTATAAGCTGGATGCACCGCCGGTGATTATCGGTAATCGAACCATGGTGCCGCTGCGGTTTATAGGCGAGGCCTTAGGCGCTGATGTTTATTGGGATGGTAGCACGCGTACGGTAACTGTTACAGCTCGCAGAGCAGAGGTTAAAGATATAATTTTGCGATCGGAATTAGGACGTGAAGTGCTGGCTATTGCTGGGGTAGGACAGCTGAAGGGAGTGGTAACCCAGGAAGAGAACCAGATTATTATTACCATGCCGGAAGCAGAGCTAGCTATGCCAGCCGGTGCGCGACCGATCAGCGGTGCTCTAGTCCAAGATGTATCAGTACAACCTCTTGCTCCTGGACAAGCTAAAGGAGTGGTGGTAACGGTTGACTTATCGCAGCCGACATCGTTTACGGTTACTTCTGGCATGGGCGAACTGACGTTAGTACTTCCTTATTGTCTTGAGGAAATAGAATATGAACAAGGTACCGGCGGCGAGATCCTAAGGATAGTTACTACCGGGCAAGTGCCTTATACAGTCCAACAACTGGGGGCACCGGATCGATTAGTAATTAACTTACCAGGCATTGTGGCTGGCCCGAATTTAAGCGAACCACCCATTACTAGTTTGTTGAACCGGGCGGTTAAGATCCAAGATAGCCCGACGGGTATCAGTCTGGTAGTTGACCAAAGCCTAGTTACTAAGTTTAAAGTCACAGCTTCCCCTAATGGATTAGAAGTGTTTTTTACCCCTCAAATTATTGCCTACAGTTACGAGGCTGTCCCCGGTGGTGGCAGGGTAAAAATTCAAACCACTGGACCGATGAGCTATCGCACGACAAGACTACAAAATCCCGACCGCCTTGTATTAGATTTTGAGAATACACTTCTAGCTACCACTAAGCCATCATTGGATGTGAACGATGAGGTGGTTAAACAAGTTCGGGCGGGACAATTTGCTGTGGACCCCGATGTGGCTCGGTTAGTTGTAGAACTAAACTCCTATCTAACTCACCAAATACAGACAGGGGAAAATCCAGGGGAGCTGATTCTAGAACTTACATCTAGTCCGGTCCAAGGGCGCTATATTGGCATCGATGCTGGTCACGGTGGTACGGAACCGGGAGCAGTCAGTTCTTCGGGACTGAAAGAAAAGGACATTACTTTAGATATTGCTCAACGGGTAACGTCTGGATTAGAAGCAGCAGGTGCCAGGGTGTTTATGTTAAGGTCCGGTGATACCACCATTGATTTCCGCGACCGACCAGAAATAGCCAACAAAGAGAATGTAGAAATATTAGTCAGCATACATTGCAATTCTTTTACTGATAGCAGCAAACGAGGCACGGAAACTTACTATTATAAAGATGGTCATGGTGGACAAGCATTAGCAGAGGCTTTGCACAAAGCCTTAGTAAGCTCCCTCGGTTTACCAGATCGGAATACGCGGACGGCGGATTATAATGTAATTAGGTATACGAAGATGCCAGCGGCATTGGTAGAAGTGGCCTATTTATCAAATCCCACCGAGGAAAAATTATTAGCTGATCCTGCTTTTCGGGAAAAGGCTGCCCAAGCCATTGTTTCAGGTATTATGGCCTATTTTCGTAATAAGTAGCAGAGAAGCAGGAAATGTCTTTGGAGTGACGAATATGTTTTGCTATCATTTACAAGTATAAGCCCATAAGGCCAATACTTTTGTAACGAGGAGGGGTCTGAAGATGGTTTCTGGATTAGGGGGATATCTATTTATATTTTTTGCCCGGGTTATTGACATGTCCTGTACCACAGTGCGCACATTGATGATTGTCCGGGGACAAAGGTTAATTGCAGCCATCATTGGGTTTTTTGAAGTATCTGTTTATATTATGGCTTTAAATGAAGTGGTGGGGAAATTAAACAATCCGCTAAATCTACTCTTTTATGCTGCTGGATTTGCCACCGGCAACTACGTGGGAAGCATGATTGAAGAACGAATGGCGTTGGGGGTTGTCACAGTGGAAATTATACCCAGTGATCCGGAATCAGAAATGCCCGATTTACTTAGACAACAAGAGTTTGGAGTTACCACTTTTCCTGCTTATGGCAAAGAAGGGCCGCGGCAGGTGTTACATGTACTACTTAAACGCCGGATGCTACCACAATTGATCACAATGATCTCAGAACATGATCCTAAAGCTTTTTATACAATTATGGATGCTCGTTCCACGCATGGGGGATTTCTTGGCCGACAAGGAAAATGACGGCGGGGGGGTTAAATTGACCTTCGTAATTTCTCAAAAAAATGGGATACCCATGTATGTACAGCTAAAAAATCAAATAAAGGATTTAATCAGGCGCAACGTTTGGCCAGAAGGTCATCGCCTACCTACGGAGCGGGAGTTGGCTAGCCAGCTGAACGTTAGTCGAAATACAGTAAGTGCGGCTTATAAGGAGTTAGAGGCCGAAGGCGTTATTTACCGCAAGCAGGGCTCAGGTACATTTGTTTGTGCTATCTCAGATACTCCGGTGGCTATAAGTTATAAGAAGCGTGTATTAAAATTGATAGATTTGGCTATTGGCGAGGCCCTGCAGTTGGGATTTTCCATTGATGATTTTGTTGCCATTGTTACTTTGAGGGTCCGTCAGCGCAAGGAGATGTTAAACCGGTTGCAAGTGGCTTTTATTGAGTGTAACCGTGAACAGTTAGATTACTTCACCCGCGAACTGGAGCTGGGATCTGGGGTAACTATTCATCCACTGCTATTACAAAATTTATGCAGCGGCAGCTCCGAGGACCACGAACAATTGCAGCAGATGGATGTGGTGGTTACCACCTTCTATCACTTGGAAGAAGTAAAAGCTAAACTGGGTTCATCACCGGTTAAAGTCTTAGGCATAGCTTTAGAACCATCTATAAACAGTATTGTTCGCATTGCCCGTATTGGATCCGACAGCAGGGTACCGGTGGTTTGTTTATCATCATCTTTTGCCAACTCTATTATTGCAGCCTTAGAAAAAGCCAATTTAAGTTTTTCTGATATGCCCATAGTCACTACTCGTGATCCCAAGGAGCTAACAAAAGCTCTGACTGGGGTTAGCAGTGTCATTGTATCTCCGGGCCGTAGAAAAGAAGTGGAACAAGTGGTTGCCCCAGATACCGAAATTATAGAGTTTATCTTTCATCCCGATGCTGGGTCTATCACTATGCTCAAGGCAGCGTTGCTGGGAATTAAAGGCGTTCCGGCTACAGAAGCAGCAGGAGTTTGATAACCATGACCGATGTTTTTACTGACAAGCGGGCTGAATTGCAAACTGTTTTTCCTCTACCTGATTTAGCAATGACCATTCGCAAACTCCAAGAGCAGAAATTAGCCATGCCTACGTCTGAGCAGGGGCGTTTTAGGGTTCGGCTTAATCTGTCGCTGGAAACAACGGCTACGTTGGAGGACTATATATCTTCCTTGGTAGTCGGCGCCGATGCTTTTGTTATGTTTTCTGGACCCCCATTAGTAGAAAAACAGGTGTTAACCTGGTTACAAGCAGAACCATTATCGACATTACAATCCCTTTGGCCTAAGTATCTGGACGTGTTTGGTCGCTTCGGAGCACATATTAGGGGCGAGTTTCTCCAGATTCAAGCAGAATTGCTGGCTGCCGCAGGCATTCTTACCTGGCAAGGTGGACCGATAGAAGAGTTCTTAGCCACTGGCCAAGCGGGGAAGCTACCTGATTGCCTAAGCCAGTTCAACTATGTAGATTGGTTAGCCCAGACTTACACTGAAGCAGGTATTCATGTTACCCGCGAAGTTCGCGGTCTACGTATGCCCACCTTAGTTCCCCCAGGCTTGCTAGTGGCTTTA
>JAAYWY010000254.1 GCA_012516165.1 Bacillota bacterium | reverse complement strand
GCTTTATTGATGTGGTGGAGGTGGATGGTGTGGTGGGAGCAGTGGCAGTTTCTTATTCGGGTAAGGTTTTAAAGGCTGCTAACAAACACACGTTTGCTTTGCTGCGCCATTATCATAATGGAAGCCGTTTTGTGATACAAAACAATGTTCTACCGCTGTTGCAGGTAAAAGAAGCGGAAGAAGATGAATACTATTTGGACTCGTTAGCGGTACATCCAAAATTTAGAGGGCGTGGGTTAGGGACGGCTCTTTTGAACCATGTCCAAAAAAAGGCCAAGAAAAATGGATACAAGAAAACGTCACTGCTGGTAGAACATGGTAATATGGGCGCTTACCGTTTGTATCGAAAGATTGGATACAAGGCAGCCGGGGAAGTACGCATGAAACACATGCTATTTACCAAATTGATCAAAATGGTATAAAAGGCACACGACAAATTGACAAGTTTTTCCACTACGCCGTGCTACAATTATTCTTGCCAGTATTTACCTGTAGATGAGGAGAAGGCAAGGGGGTTGTGCACGGTGTCTGTGGATAGAGAAGCATTTCAGCGTTTGTGCCCATACCCTGTACGTCCAGCCCGGAGGTTAGGGGGCTTAAGCCTGGGCGTATTAAAGGATAAAAAGATCAGCTTGGTTTTTCTTGGTGGCTGTTTTTTGGTGGGGCGGGCTAATTTATTACAGGGATTAGCACCCTTTGGCCCGGCCCTGTTTGCGGCATTGCTACCGAAATCTAGGTTTAGTGCTGGAGTGGGAGCTGGGGCGGTACTGGTGGGGTTAGCTACTGCCATTGGGTTTAGCCAAGCGCTGCCTTATGCTGTGGTTCTGGCTTTAATGGCCTTTATCCATGCTCGTTGCCAGGGACAGTGGATGCCTAGCCGGCAAGCTGTTACCGTGATTCTATCCAGGGTTTTGGTTCGGGGATTAGTCACGTGGGCTGGTCACGGCACATGGTTCGATTTGGGCCTAGTGGTGTTTGAAGCGTTACTTTCGGCGGTAAGCAGTATGATTTTTGCCCACGGTTTACCATCGTCTTTGGAATACGAACCAGGCATGGTATTTAGTAATGAACAGTTGATGTCTCTGGGTTTAATAACGGCTGTGGCATTGGCGGGTACAGCCGGTTTTCCTGGGGGACCATTGGCTCCGGGAGAGGTGCTGAGGCGATATTTAGTAGTGCTCCTGGCTTACGTTGGTGGTGGTACAGTGGGGGCAGCGGTGGGGGTTTTGGCTGCTACGGTAAGTATGGTGACCAGTACCGCTGCTGCTGAGCAGATTAGTATTCTTGGGTTTGCCGGGCTGCTGGCGGGACTGTTAAAAGAAGCAGGGAAGCCAGGAGCAGCTGTGGGTTATGTGCTGGGCGAACTGGTACTATCTTTGTATTTGCTTCCGGACAAGCTTACTTTTGGCTGCTTGCTGTCCCCGGCTGCGGCAATATTATTGTTTGCTTTGACTCCGCAAGCCTGGGTGAGAGAAGTGGCCAGCCTAGTTCCTGGTACCAGGGAGCAACAAGGGCAACAGGAAGACTATGAAGGTCGGCTAAGACAAGTAGCTAGCGGGCGGTTGGGTGAACTAGGAGCGGTAATGCGTGAGCTGGCAGCATCGTTTCAGGAAGTGGTGGCTACAGTCAAGACCAAAGATGACAATAGGTTAAACAGTTTGCTGGCCGCACTGGCAGCGCGGGTGTGCGAAGATTGTAATTTATATACTTCGTGTTGGGAAAAAGGGTTTTTCAAAACGTATCAAAACACGTTCGAGCTATTGGCTTTGGCAGAGACCCATGGCGGTTTATTAAAGGATGATATTCCGCCGGGAATACGACGGCAATGTCAACGGTTACCGGAACTTCTCAGTACTATCAATCATTTGTTTGACACGTATAGAATTAATATGCAGTGGAAACGGCGTCTGGATGAAGAACGAGAAATAGTGGCGGCCCAGTTAGCCGGTATGGCGGAAGTAATGGACAATTTGGCAGCGGAGCTGAAAATAGATGTTTGTGCATTGGGTGACATAACGGCTGCCATCCAGGAAGAACTGGCTCGGCATCATTTGACGGCCGGGGCAGTAGAGGCGTGGCAGGGGTTTGGTGGTCAGCTAGAAATACTAATTAAGGGACTTAGCTGCCCTGGCGGACGGGAGTGCAGTACACTACTTGCGGCCCTAATCGGGTCAGCTATAGGGCGGCCGGTTAAGGTAACCATTAACAGCTGCCGCTTGAGAAGTGCCAAAGAAGATTGCAGCTTAAAGGCCATGCCAGCGCCCAGTTATCGGTTTGTGGCTGCCGGTTACAGTCGGCCCAAAGAAGCAGGTGATGTATCGGGCGATTCGTTTAGCGCTGTAGAGCTTCCTGATGGACGGCAAGCTTTGATTTTAAGCGATGGTATGGGCAGCGGGGCCAAAGCAGCAGAAGAAAGCCAAACAGCGGTGCGATTGGTGGAACGGTTGTTAGCAGTGGGGCTAGGGAAAGACGTGGTGCTACGGACGCTAAATGCGGTGTTGACGTTGCGCTCCAGTGAAGAATGTTTTGCTACTTTAGATTTGGTCTTGCTTAACCCCTATACCGCGGTAGCCGAGTTTATTAAGGTAGGCTCCTGTCCCAGCTTTTTGCGACGCGGGCATACGGTGACGGTAATTAATCCCGGATCACCACCGGTGGGTATTTTGCCCGTGGTGACACCAGCGGTGGTGAAGAAAAACATGCGCAGTGGGGACGTTTTGGTTATGATCAGCGATGGAGTACTAGAGTCCAGGGGTGAGCGGGCAGCAGGGATTGACTGGCTCCTGAATTACCTCAAACACAGTAGCGAAGATCCAGAACAGTTAGCATTAAGTATTTTGGATTTAGCCCAGCGACGCTC
>JAAYWY010000253.1 GCA_012516165.1 Bacillota bacterium | reverse complement strand
GTAGAGCTCGGCGGTGGTAGCATTCGTATTCATAAACGTGATGTTCAGGAAAAAATGTTCCGTGCTCTTGGTCTGTCACCAGATGAGGCCAAACAGAAATTCGGTTTTTTGCTGGAAGCATTTGAGTATGGCACTCCTCCCCACGGTGGAATTGCTTTTGGCTTTGATCGTTTGATTATGCTGTTGACTAAAGAAGATAGCATTAGAGACGTAATAGCTTTTCCTAAGACCGCTTCGGGGACATGCCTCCTTACGGGAGCACCAGGTGTAGTAGATGCAAAACAACTGGCAGAACTTAAGATAAAAACTACCATCTAAGGTAGAAAATGCAAATACAGTCAAACCCAGTCATATCAATGCTTCCTCTTGAAAAACAATTCTTAGTGTGCTAAGATAAAACTAACCAAAGGAGATCCCTGCTGTGTGCGTGGCGAGTCGGTCAGTTTTGAGCCAACACCTTTGAAGAGGGAGCTATGACTCTGACAGTAACGTACATGCCCTTTCGAGGGACGTATAATACTGTCAGGCGGGCACCCACCTGCTTGAGAGAGCAGCTTCAAAAACGGCCGACCCACGGCATGGTGGGGTATTTTTTTAGGAGTGTGAGCGGTGCAAGAGCAGTTTAGTCGAACCGCTTTACTTATCGGTGAAGAAGGCTTAGCCAAGCTGTCTAGAGCCAAGGTAGCGGTGTTTGGCATTGGTGGTGTGGGTTGCTTTGCTGTGGAGGCTTTAGCTAGGGCCGGCGTTGGTAAGTTAGTACTAATTGATCCCGATTGTATAGAAAAAAGTAATATCAATCGTCAACTTCACGCTACTTTGTATACCCTTGGTCAACCTAAGGTCAAAGTTATGAAAGAACGTGTGCTGAGCATCAATCCCATAGCGCAGGTGGAGGCCATAAAGGAGCGGTATACCCCAGAAGCGGCCTCGACTTTACTGCGTACCGATTATAGCTATATCTTAGATGCAGTGGATGATGTTCCGGCCAAGGTAGATTTAATTGCCCGGGCCAAAGAATTACACATACCGATAATTTCCAGCATGGGAGCGGCTAATCGTCTCAATGCAGCTGATTTCCGGGTAGCCGATATTTCTGAAACCACAGGCTGCCCACTGGCTAGAGTAGTCCGGCGCCAACTACGCCAGCGGGGCATTACCAACGGAGTGAAGGTTGTGTTTTCACCGGCACCACCGCTTAAACCTACATATAACCAACTACACATAGATGGACGGCGGCCGGTGCCGGGCAGTATTTCGTTTGTGCCACCGGTAGTCGGGCTTTTTATGGCTGGTGAATGTGTGCACGATTTATTAATTTAGAACTTGGTGAGAGGGCGAGCAGAATTATGCAACCTGCAATTGATAAAAAGACTCTTCGTCAAGATATTATACAGCATCGCGATGCTCTTAGCCCTTATAAACGCGAGCAGCTCAGTTTGACTGTAGCTAAGAACGTACTTGATTGGCCGCTGTACCGACAAGCTAAGACGGTGTTCTTATTTGCTGGTGTACGATCAGAAATAGATACAAAATTTCTCACTGAGGAGTCACTCCGTTTAGGAAAACGGGGGGCTATGCCTCGTTTTATTCCCGAAAAACGAGAAATGTTACTATTAGAAATAGAATCATGGGCTGATTTACAACCCGGTTATTTTGGGTTGTTAGAGCCAAAACCTACGGCCCGTTTTATATCTTGTGCTGAAGTGGATTTGATAGTGGTGCCAGGGGTGGTGTTTTCGCCTGATGGCTACCGTATCGGTTATGGTGGCGGTTATTATGACCGCCTGCTAGATAAGCTAACTGATCCTATTACGGTAGGTATAGCCTTTCAGTTACAGGTAGTATCTTATCTTCCGCAGGAAACCCATGATAAACCGGTGGAGTTTTTGATTACAGAAAAAGGGCTCATTGATTGCCGAATAGTTAGGGCAGAAAGGATTAAGAAAGGGGATGGCAACAGCAATGCCAAATAAGAGGGTGGATTTTCGTAGTGATACTGTTACTCGACCTACGCCTGAGATGCGACAGGCCATGTACGAAGCCGAAGTAGGGGACGATGTATACGGGGAGGATCCAACTGTAAACAGATTAGAGGAGCTGGCAGCGCATCTTTTAGGGAAGGAAGCTGGTTTATTTGTTACCAGTGGCACCCAAGGCAATCTAATAGCGGTCCTTACTCATACTTTTCCGGGGCAGGAAGTAATCTTGGAAAGCGAGAGCCATATTTTTTACTATGAGGTAGGCGGGGCAGCGCTAATCGGTGGGGTACAGTTGCGTACTATACCAGGAAAACGAGGGGCTATGGAACCAGCGGCAGTGGAGGCAGCTATTCGCCCGCACGATATTCATTTTCCACCCACGGGGCTCATTTGTGTGGAAAACACCCATAATCGTGCTGGCGGAGCCGTGATTCCAATTTCCAATATGTCGGCTCTAGCGGCGATCGGTAAAAAGTACTCGGTACCGTTACATTTGGACGGGGCACGTATATTTAATGCTGCTTATGCCTTGAATACTTCAGCTCAAGAAATTGCAGCTTATTTTGATTCTGTTTCCTGTTGTCTGTCTAAGGGCTTAGCGGCCCCGGTAGGTTCAATCATTGTAGGTCGGAAGGAATGGATCGAACGCGCCAGAAAATGGCGAAAACGCCTAGGTGGCGGTATGAGACAAGCAGGAGTTCTAGCCGCTGCTGGCATTGTAGCTTTGGAGAAAATGATTGATCGTTTACCTGAAGACCATAAGCTGGCCAAGTACTTAGCAGCGGGTTTGGCGGAGATACCACAGCTCGAAGTGACGCCGCCGGATACTAATATTGTGTTGGTGGATGTGAAACAAACTAGGCTGACAGCTTCTGATATGGTGTACCGGCTAGCAGACCAAGGTGTGTTAGTTACTGCGTTTGGGCCATCTACTATTCGGTTAGTGACCCATAAAGATGTGGACCGGGGAGCAGCCGATTGGGTGCTAACTGCCATGAAAAATATTATTGCGGGTGAGGCCTAATGACAACAGAGGGCACATTATTTGCCGCGCTTCATAAAAAGACCGCCCCCTTAGCTGAGCGTATGCGGCCTCAGACGTTAGCCGAATTTGTGGGGCAAGAACAGGCCCTTGGTACTGATACTCCGCTTCGAGCAGCTTTAGACAACGGGCATTTAGTTTCACTAATTCTTTGGGGGCCGCCTGGTTGTGGTAAAACTACATTGGCCCGACTGGTAGCTAAAGATGTCCGGGCTTACTTTTATCCGTTAAGTGCGGTAGCAGCTGGTGTGAGTGAGGTGAGGCAGGCTGTTCGTGAAGCCAAGGACCGTCTACAGACTTTTTGCCAGCGAACGGTGCTTTTTTTAGACGAGATCCATCGCTTTAATCGGGTGCAACAAGATGCCCTTCTTCCCTATGTGGAAGAAGGGCTCCTGATCCTCTTAGGGGCTACCACAGAAAATCCGTATTACAATCTTACAGCACCGCTTCTATCCCGTTGTCAAGTGGTATCACTTAAACCACTAAAAAAAGAGGACATCACAATCATACTTGAGCGAGCCTTGTCTGATAAGGAGCGGGGACTAGGCAATTTAGGTTTGACTCTTACCCAAGAGGGAATAGACACTATTTGGCAACTTTCATCTGGCGATGCTCGGGCAGCTCTCAACATACTAGAACAAGCGGCGCTTTCCTCTGTTAAAGGTAGTACAATTACCCGGGAATTGATACTACAGGTAGGAGGAAAAATCTTGCCTTATGATGGGGCCGGTGATTATCACTATGATACTATTTCGGCTTATATTAAGAGCTTGCGTGGTTCCGATCCCGATGCGGCTTTATATTGGCTGGCCCGAATGCTAAAGGCAGGTGAAGACCCACGCTTCATTGCTCGTCGGTTGGTTATTGCTGCAGCAGAAGATGTGGGCAATGCTGATCCACAAGCTTTACAGGTAGCGGTGGCAGCAGCCCAAGCGTTAGAAATGTTAGGTTTACCGGAAGGGCAGATTCCCTTGGCTCAAGCTACTATTTATGTAGCCACAGCACCTAAGAGTAATGCCTGTTATGTGGCTTTGCATAAAGCCATGGCGGATGTGGATACGCTAATGATAGAACCGGTACCATTGCATTTGAGGAATGCTGCTTTCCAGGGGGCTAAAAAACTAGGTATAGGACAAGATTACAAATATCCCCATGATTATGACAACAATTTTGTGCAGCAGGAATACCGACCGCAAGGGGTGGCAAATCGAGCATATTATCTGCCCACGGACAATGGTACGGAACAGGAAATAAAAGCTCGGCTGCAACGTTGGTGGGGAAAGAGAAAAAGTTAGGTGTCCTTGATAATTCCCCTTGACAATCCATGGAGTCATGTGCTATGTTAAAGTCGACCAAGCCGAGTGGATTACTAGGGATTAAGGGGAGAAATTTGTGCGGCTATCTACAAAAGGTCGTTATGGGATAAGGGCCATGCTAGTCTTGGCCCGACGTTATGGTGAAGGCCCCGTGCCACTAAAAGAAGTAGCAGAAATAGAAAGCCTTTCTGAGGCTTATTTAGAGCAGCTGGTTAGTGAACTAAGAAAGGCTGGCTTAGTTCGTAGTGTGAGAGGGGCTCAAGGCGGATATTTGTTAGCAAAGGATCCAGCGATTATTACCACTGGTGACATTATTCGTGTGCTGGAAGGACCGATTGGTCCGGTTCAATGTGTGGTGGAGTTCCCTGGTACTGATACATGTGATTGTGCCGAGTCTTGTGTTGAGCGCTTGCTGTGGAAGCGCCTGCGTGACAGTATGGTTCAGGTGCTAGATAGTATTACCCTGGCTGATTTAATGGCTGAGGAGAAAAAACTGAACCCGAGTAGTGGTACTGGCGACAGAAGTTGTTGATGAGTTATATCGGATTAGAAGTGAAAGGGGAAAAGGATTTATGCGTCGCGTGTACTTAGATCATGCTGCGACCACTGCTGTACATCCGCAAGTTTTGCAAACTATGTTGCCTTATTTACAGGATCAGTTTGGTAACCCTTCTAGTATTTATAGTTGGGGTCGGGAAGCCAAAGCAGCTATTGAGAATGCACGGGCACAGGTAGCGGCACTAATTAATGCTGATCCAGCTGAGATTATTTTCACCGGCAGCGGCACTGAAGCTGATAATACTGCTCTAGTGGGTGTGGCATCAGCTTTAGGTCATAAGGGACGGCATATTATAACATCTAAAATTGAACACCATGCCATCTTGCATACGGCAGAAGATCTGGAACAAAAAGGTTTCCAGGTAACCTACTTACCGGTAGATGGTGATGGTCTGGTAGACCCAGAAGATCTTAAAAAAGCATTGACGCCAGAAACGATTTTAGTGAGCATTATGTTTGCTAATAATGAGATTGGTACCATCGAGCCTATCGGTCAATTAGCGCAAATAGCTAAAGAGCACGGGGTGTTGTTTCACACCGATGCTGTTCAAGCAGTGGGCAATGTACCAGTTGATGTCAAGGAACTGGGTGTCGATCTTTTGTCTTTATCGGGACACAAGATTTACGCACCTAAAGGCGTGGGGGCTTTGTACGTGCGGCGAGGTACTAAGATTAAACCTTTTATTCATGGTGGAGCCCAAGAACGCAAATTCAGAGCCGGTACAGAAAACGTCCCTGGCATTGTTGGCTTAGGAAAAGCTGCCGAACTAGCTAGGTTAGAATTGCCTGAGCGGCGGGCTCATCTTATAGAGCTGAGGGATTACTTAATTGAAGGAGTTCTAGGTTCTATTGATCATGTACGCTTAAATGGCCACCGTACTTGTCGTTTGCCCGGTAACGCTAATTTTTCTTTTGAATTTGTAGAGGGCGAATCGTTGCTTTTAAGTTTGGATTTAGCTGGTATTGCTGCTTCTAGCGGTAGTGCTTGTACTTCTGGTTCTTTGGAACCTTCGCATGTACTGTTGGCTATTGGATTGCCGCACGAGATTGCTCATGGTTCGCTTCGGCTCACCTTAGGCCGCGAGAACACTAAAGAAGATATTGATTATGTGCTATCAGTTTTGCCGGATATAGTAAATCGTTTACGGGCTATGTCACCCCTGGCGCCGAAAGGAGGATTAAGCTGTGTATAACGAAAAAGTCATGGACCATTTTATGCATCCGCGCAACGTGGGTGAAATAGATAATCCTGATGGTGTAGGGCAAGTAGGTAACCCAGTATGTGGCGATATCATGAAGATTTTTCTTAGAATCCAAGACGGCCGAATAGAAGATATTAAGTTTAAAACTTTTGGTTGTGGAGCGGCTATAGCTACATCTAGTATGGTTACTGAATTGGTTAAAGGCAAGACATTAGACGAAGCTATGCAAATCAGCAATAAAGCAGTAGCAGAGGCTCTAGACGGGCTGCCCGCCCCTAAAATGCATTGTTCTAACCTAGCAGCTGATGCTCTGCATGCAGCTATTGAGGATTATAAAAAGAAGCAACAAACAAGTAAGTAGGTGATGATATGGCACGCCAGCGGGTAGTGGCGGCCATGAGTGGTGGCGTAGATTCTTCGGTGGCAGCGGCGCTATTAAAAGAACAAGGTTACGATGTGATCGGTATCACCATGCAAATTTGGCCCAAGTCAATAGAAGATCCTCTTCGGGAACGACCAGGTGGATGCTGTTCTTTAAGTGCGGTAGATGACGCCCGGGCAGTGGCACAAAAGCTGGATATCCCTTACTATGTGCTCAATATGCAAGAGATATTTGAGCGGGAAGTGGTGGAGTATTTTTGCCGCGAATATGCCAACGGACGAACGCCTAATCCTTGTATTGTTTGTAATACCGAGGTTAAGTTTAACTCATTGCTGAAGAAGGCTTTAGCTCTGGGTGCCAACTGGGTGGCTACAGGACATTATGCCCGTATTAAATATAACGACATAAGGCAGCGCTATGTGCTGCAGGAAGCTGTCGATAAACTCAAAGATCAAAGTTATGCTCTGTACGGCTTGAGCCAGTATCAACTGGCACACACGTTGTTTCCCTTAGGAGAGCTAACTAAAGAAGAAACGAGAAAAATAGCAGCAAAACTAGGTTTAGCAGTGGCGGAAAAACAAGATAGCCAGGAGATTTGTTTTATACCCAACGATGATTATCGCGGCTTCTTGAAAAAACGAATACCGTCAGCGATCAAGCGAGGACCATTTCTTAACCGCCAGGGCCAAGTGCTAGGTACCCATCATGGTTTGCCTTTTTATACCGTAGGGCAGCGGCGCCATTTGGGCATACCAGGGCCCCAACGAGTTTATGTTGTTGGTATTGATCCTAAGCGCAATGCGATAATAGTAGGTGAAGAAAAAGAATTATTGCGTCATCAAATTAGAGTCGAACAAGTAAATTGGGTAAGCATTACTATGCCTGATGAACCTGTGGATGCTATTGTTCGTGTACGTTATCGTGGTGAGCCACGCCGGGCCCGCTTAATTCCAGTCGACAGTTCAACGGTGATAGTCGAATTTTTACAGCCGGTTCGGGCCCCGGCGCCTGGACAAGCAGCGGTCTTTTATCGAGATGAAGAAGTTTTAGGCGGAGGCATCATTTCCAGGGACCAATTGTGAATAACAATTGGTCCCTGATTCGTTTGGAATGGTCGCAGGCGGGACATACTAGATGAAGAACCAACAAGGAGGGGAGACAGTGACCACTTCTTGGTCTTGTCCTGTGTGTGGCGGTCGTTCGGTAGGCCGAGTAGGGGTAAACCAATACTATTGCCGTAATTGTTATTTAGAGTTTATACCTACCCAAGAAGGCTATGAGATCTATGAAGTCCAAGACGATGGCTCGCTGTTAGCGTGGGACGATACGATCAGCTGCTAAAGGAGGGCATATTATGAGACGCAGTAAGTTTTGTAGTGGTTTATTTGCAGGTTTTCTCTTGGGCGGATTGTTTGGATTAGCTTCATATCCGAACTTAAAGCCAGAAACAAAAGGAAGGATCATTCAAGCTCATCAAAGAATAAACCGAGCAACAAGGATGATGGGGGATATGTGGCGCAGGCTGGTCAAAGACTAAAATGTGGATTTGGTTGTGGCGCACACGGTTATTATTCTTACTAGGCCTGCTATTAGTAGGCCTTTTCCTTTTTATTGTACGAGCTGCTATTGTGCCTTTTATTTATGCTTTAGTTATAGCCTATCTATTAACCCCACTGGTGGACCGACTGGAACAACGAGGATTAAGTCGCGTGGCTGCCATATTATTACTGTATTTAGTATTAGCAGCGTTATTAGTGTTGCTTTTTGTTTGTGTGGTTCCATTTAGTATTACTGAGCTAGAAGCTTTTGCTGATATGGTTCCAACTTACACCAAGGAAGTAACGGGTTGGTTAAATAGGATGCAACATTTTTATTCCCGAGTTGCTTTACCGGCCGGACTGAGGCAAGTGGTGGATGAAACTATTAGCCGTGTAGAAGAAACTGTGCTCAGCCATATTCGATCGTTAGCTGAATTTACTCTATCTTTGTTTTCTCATGCGTTAGCCATTATTATTGCGCCTATTTTGGCTTTTTACATGTTGCGTGATCTGACCCTTATTAAGGGAGCTTTCGCTGACCTTCTTCCTAAAGCTGACAGTCGAGACGTTGGCTATCTGTTACATGAGTTAGATGTTGTGCTCGGGGGGTTTATTCGGGGACACTTACTGGTTTCCCTTATTGTTGGATTACTATCCTTTGCTGGCTTGACTATCCTTAAGGTCGATTTTGCTTTTCTTATTGGCATTGTTGCTGGAATCTTTGATGTAATACCCTATTTCGGACCTGTAATTGGAGCGTTACCAGCTATAATTATCGCGTTATTGGAATCGCCGCTTAAGGCTTTGTATGTAGCTATTTTGTTCTTAATTATTCATCAATTAGAAAGCACAATAATCTCACCTAAAATTCTCGGCGAGAGAGTAGGCCTACATCCATTAACAGTGATATTTGCTGTTTTAGTAGGGGGACAGCTAGCTGGCATAGTGGGTGTTTTGCTGGCGGTACCTTTTACAGCTGTACTCAAAGTGTTCTTCTGTTTTCTTTGGCAAAAAAATAAGCTATTTCAAAAAGTTGACAGAGATTAAAGTCTGCCTTATAATAAGTGACAATGAAAGAACTATAAGCGATGAAGAAAAGAGTACCTTCGGATAGCTTCTACAGCGAGGGAACCCTAGGGTGGAAGGTTCCTGAAAGTCCAAAGAGAAAGCCATTTCTAAGCTGGGCGTGAAGAACGCTTCCGGTGTGCACCGTTATCGCACTAGTGTTAAGACACTTCTGAGGCCATAGGATGGCAAATTAGGGTGGTACCACGAGTGTAACTCTCGTCCCTGCGACGAGAGTTTCTTTGTGTTTTTGCAGCTGCTGCAGCTGCTTAAGAAAAAGTGAAAGGGTGAAGATTTATGAAAAAGATGAGTGGCAATGAAATCAGAAGTCGCTTTCTTCAGTTTATGGAAAAGAAGGGGCATTTAGTGCTTCCTAGTGCTTCGCTAGTACCGGAACATGATCCTAGTTTGCTCCTCATCGGGGCAGGCATGGCGCCCTTTAAACGCTATTTTACAGGACAGGTTACACCACCACGGCATCGCATTGCTACGTCCCAAAAGTGTGTTCGCACCGGCGATCTAGAAAACGTTGGTCGTACTGCCCGTCATCATACTTTCTTTGAAATGTTGGGTAACTTTTCTTTTGGCGACTATTTTAAGTCAGAAGCCATTCCCTGGGCATGGGAATTTCTTACTGAAGACTTGGAGCTGCCCAAAGATCGTCTCTGGATTTCGGTTTATACTGATGATGATGAAGCTTACGATATTTGGCATAATGTTGTTGGTGTTTCGGCCGATCGTATTGTACGGTTGGGCAAAGATACTAATTTTTGGGAGATAGGGCCGGGGCCGTGCGGTCCGTGTTCAGAGATCTACATTGATCTAGGTCCCGAGCGGGGCTGCGGTTCGCCTACGTGTGGGGTAGGTTGCGATTGCGATCGCTATCTAGAAATCTGGAACTTAGTGTTTACTCAGTTTGACCGGGATGAAGAGGGCAATTACACACCGCTTCCGAAAAAAAATATTGATACAGGTATGGGGCTAGAGCGAATTACTTCGGTGTTACAACAGGTACCTAGTAATTTCGAAACTGATTTGCTTTTTCCTATTATCGAAGCAGCCCAAACTGTTGCTGGTATTCGCTATGGCATGTCCAAAGAAAGCGATGTAGCGCTAAAGGTTATTGCTGACCATAGCCGGGCCTTCGTTCATCTTATTGCTGACGGGGTATTACCTTCCAACGAAGGCCGGGGTTATGTTTTAAGGCGTCTGTTGAGACGAGCGGTGCGTTATGGGCGGTTATTAGGTATGAAACAACCATTTTTAGGTCAAATAGTTTCGTCAGTGGTAAAAACAGCACAACCAGCCTATCCTGAACTGGTAGAACAAGAGGCTTTTATCCAAGAAGTGGTTGGTCGGGAAGAGGAACGCTTCTTAAGCACATTAGACACAGGTCTTGATATCCTAAGTGGCATGGTAACTGAGCTTAAAAAGAAGGGACAACATGTTCTTTCCGGGCCTGATGCTTTTCGCCTATATGACACTTATGGTTTCCCCTTGGATCTTACCAAAGAAATCTTAAGCGAACAGGGTCTGCAGGTGGATGAAGATGGTTTTGAGGCCCAGATGCAAAAACAAAGAAAACGAGCCCGTCAGGCCCGCGAGCAGGCTGATGGTATGGGAGTTCGGGACCAGGAGGAAATAGTTTTTAGTGATCTTGTTTCGCAGTTTACAGGTTACGACAACTTAGTGGAGAATAAAGCTTGTATTTTGGCTTTGGTAGTAGAAGGCGTATCAACTGATATGGCTGCTGCTGGTGAAGTGGTACAGTTAGTGTTGAACCGGACACCCTTTTATTCTGAATCTGGAGGACAAGTAGGTGATCAAGGTTTAATCTATACAGATCAAGGCCAAGTACAGGTACGTGATGTAAAACGGATGTCATCAGGGGCTATTGTTCATATTGGCCAGGTAATAACAGGTAGTGTACATGTTGGAGATACAGTGACAGCACAAGTAGATAAAGAGCTGCGTTTAGCCACAGCCCGCCATCACACAGCTACCCACCTGCTACACCAAGCGTTGCGTCAGGTTCTAGGCGAGCATGTTCACCAGGCTGGTTCTCTAGTTGCGCCAGATCGCCTGCGGTTTGATTTTTCGCACTTTGGTCCTGTTACACAGCAGGAACTACAACAAGTGGAGAGATTAGTAAATCAACGCATATTAGAAAATATTTCCCTGGAAATAAATGTAATGACACGCAGTCAAGCCGAGGCCTTGGGTGCGATGGCTTTATTTGAAGAGAAGTATGGTGATTTGGTAAGAGTGGTTAAAATAGGTTCTTATAGCCTAGAGCTGTGTGGCGGCACCCATGTTAAACGTACAGGAGATATTGGTTTGTGTCATATCGTTGAAGAAACTAGTGTGGGAGCTGGCGTACGGCGTATTGAGGCTGTAGCAGGGATGGTTGCCTGGTCCTTGTGGCAGGAGCAAGATATGATTGTGGCCAAGGCCGCTCAACTCTTAGGAGGTACTAAGGAAGATATTTTAACGCGGCTAGAATCTCTAATAGCAGAATCAAAAGAGAAGGATAAGGAAATAGCACGGCTCAATCAAGTTAAATTGGAGTCCATAGCCTTAAAGTTGGTAGGACAGGCAGAACAAATAGGAGATAGCCAACTATTAGCTGCTTGTGTAGCAGCCCAATCCATGGACGATTTACGCCAGATAGTGGATACGCTCAAGATACAGCTGCCGCGTGCAGTAATTATATTGGGCTACCGAAGCGAAGATAAAGCTAACTTCCTGGCTTATGTTAGCCCTAGTTTAGTCAGTTATGGTTTGCATGCTGGTCAGATTGTTAAGGCAGCAGCCCAGGTTGCCGATGGCGGCGGTGGTGGTCGGCCGGAAATGGCTCAAGCTGGTGGAAGGAAACCATCTAAGCTGGAACAAGCTTTGTCTACGGCTGCGGCTATTGCCAGGGAAAAACTGCAAAGTATTTGAAAAAGGCAGGGCCCAGTCCCTGCCTTTTAGCAGGAAAAACGGATACACTAACCGAATATAGTGTCATGCGGGGATTCTACTAAAGGAGTGAGGCCGTATGCCAAGAAATTCAATAGAAGAAACACGGCAGTTTTCCCTGCGCGATGAGGCGGCCGAGGCCCGCACAGTGCTAAATGAGGTATATCTAGCTTTACAGGAGAAAGGTTACAACCCTATTAACCAGCTGGTGGGCTATTTGTTATCCGGCGATCCAGCATATATTACTAACCATAAGAATGCCCGCAATCTAATCCGTCAGCTGGAACGAGACGAAATTCTGGAAGAACTGGTTCGGACCTATTTAGTCCAGAAATAAGGATGTGTGGAGGAAAAATAACGTGGAGCACAGAACATTGGGCCGTTCAGCCTTGGTGGTATCCCGCCTTTGTTTAGGCACACTTACCATGGGCCCACTGCAGGCAAATCTAACCCTGGCCGAAGGGGCCAGGGTTATTCGCACTGCTCTCGAAGAAGGGATAAACTTTATTGAGACAGCTGATTTATATGAAACCTATGACTATATCAGAGAAGGGTTGGTTGGTTGGACCAAGCCAGTGGTAATTGCCAGTCGTTCCTACGATTATACTTATGAAGGTATGCGTACACGGGTACAAAAAGCACTGCACCAACTGAACCGTGACTATATTGATCTGTTTATGCTTCATGAGCAGGAAAGTCGGCTAACGCTTAAAGGGCATGCTCCTGCCTTAGAATACCTGCGCGTAGCTAAAGAAAAAGGCTTAGTTCGGGCCATTGGGGTGTCCACCCATGTGGTAGAGGTGGTAGAGGCTTGTGCTGAGCACCCACTTATCGATGTAGTACAACCCATAATCAATGTGGCCGGTTTAGGTATCAGAGGAGGCACGCTGGCTGACATGTTAGCGGCTATACACAAAGCAAAGAAGGCTGGGTGTGGTGTGTATGCCATGAAACCATTAGGCGGCGGAAATTTACTAAAGCGTTTTAACCAGGCGTGGGAATTTATTTTGAACGTAGATTGCTTGGATGCTATTTCCGTCGGCATGAAGACGCCAGCGGAGGTAAAGGCTAATGCAAGGATTGTAAACGGCGAACCGGTGCCAGATGACATTACTGCTATCATTGCCGCAGATAAGAAGCAGCTGTCTATAGCTGATTGGTGTCAGGGTTGTGGTCGCTGTGCTAGTCGTTGTCGCCAAGGCGCTCTTTTTCTTAAAGACGGGAAAATGCATGTACGCCACGAACGTTGTTTGCTTTGCGGGTATTGTGCATCAGTTTGTCCGGAGTTTTGCATAAAAGTTGTGTAAAGGGGTCAGGTTATGAGAGTGATGGGTTTAGATGTGGGTACACGCACTATTGGAGTAGCCGTAAGTGATGCTCTGGGGTATACAGCTCAGGGAGTGGAGGTGATACAGCGCCGAGATTTGGAGCAGGATCTGGCTCGCTTAGAAGAATTAATGGCTACTTATCAAGTGCAAGGCTTAGTAGTAGGTATACCAAGGAACATGAACGGTACGTATGGCCCTTCTGCTGAAGAAGCCCGGCGTTTTTGTCAAGTGTTAAGAGAACGATTCTCAGTTCCGGTTTACGAAGAAGACGAACGATTAACTACAGTGGCGGCTGAGAAAACCCTCTTGGCAGCCGATTTAAGCCGTCGTCGGAGGCGCCAGGTAATAGACAAAGTAGCGGCCACCTTGATCCTGGAAACTTTTCTGGCCCGGCAGGCAAAAAGAGATTGACAGATTTTACCGTCCCAGGTACAATGAGCTTAATTTGAGAAACCGAGGTGAGAAGAATGACAGAAGAACGTGATGACATTGTGGTGTTGACAGATGAAGAAGGGACTGAACACCAGTTTGAGGTGGTAGATTTTTTCAACGTAGAAGAGAAAGAGTATGCTATTTTGCTACCTCTGGAAGAGTTTGATGAGGACGACGAAGAAGGGGAAGCGCTTATTTTCCGAGTGGAAGATGATGAGGATGGCAATCAAATCCTGGTCGAAATCGAAGACGATGATGAGTGGGAACGCGCTGCAGCTGAGTGGGAAGAGCGGTTAGCCGACGAAGAATTTGAGGAAGACGAAGACTAACTAAGCAGTGCCCGTAGGTTGTGTTTCCTGCATAGATTAATCAGGAACAGGGCATTATAGAAAACGAGAAAAGATGATTTATGGGGGAGCATTTTTTAAGCGGGGTATTGATTCCCCGCTTTTTGTTGCTTAAAGGCAGATAAGGTCGTATAATTACAACAAAGAAGGAACAATAAAGGGTGTAGGCATATGCCGCCTGTAGTATTAAAAACCACAACCAGACGACGAGCTACTGGAATGGTGATAGTAGCTTTAATTTTGTTATTGTTAACTAGTATCAGTGCTTTTCAGCCGTTACAGCCCCAGGCAACAGTGCTAGTGGAATTTGAAGTTCCGCCTGCAGCTAATGCGTCTGATATAGCCCAGTTGTTACAACAAAAAGGCTTAATAAAAAGTGCTTGGGCTTTTCGTTTACTTGGAAAATTTAGCGGGCAAGAAAAAACCATCAAAGCAGGACGATATATGCTGTCGCCAGCACAGACACCACAGGAAATATTAGAGGTGTTATCTGTTGGGCAAACAATGGATATGGCAGTTAAGGTTACTATTCCTGAGGGGTACACGGTACGACAAATAGCCCGGCTGTTAGCTGCCCTGGGAGTAACAAAGGAAGAAGATTTCTTGGCTGTGGCTAAAGACGGCGACTTGGTATCTATGTATTTTAGTGATGGTATTGCAGATGAAACAGAGTTCAACTGGGAAGGTTTTTTCTTTCCCGATACATATTTTTTCTCACCCAACACAGAGGCAAAAGAAATAGCTCAACGAATGCTTGCCCGCATGGATGAAATCTGGGCTAAGGAAACTAAGGATTTGATCAATTTACCGGCCAATCTCTCCCCACGGGAATTAATAACCATGGCTTCATTGGTGGAGAGGGAAGCCAAAGTGGATGATGAGCGTTCTCTCATTGCTGCAGTATTTTATAATCGCCTGGAGCAGAATATGCTGCTGCAGTCTTGCGCTACTGTTCAGTATTTGTTTCCTGAACCAAAGCCTGTGCTCAGTACTCAAGATACCACGATACCGTCCCCTTACAATACTTATTTGCACCCAGGTTTACCTCCAGGGCCTATTGCCTCTCCGGGACAAGCGGCCATCAGGGCGGCCCTTCGGCCTGCTACTGACTTTAAAGCTCTCTATTTTGTGGCTAAACCAGATGGCAGTCACGCCTTTAGCTGGACTTATCAAGAACATCTACAGAACCAACGCAAGTATCAAAAGTAAAATAAAGCGGAAAGTTGTATTTGCCTTAAGTGCTTCGTAGGCATCGTTCAAATAGAAGGGTATAATTTTGTTTTGTAATAACTGTCAGCCAGGTATAAAGCAGCTATAGGGTTATGCCCTAATACCCGGTCTTTTACAGCGAGTACCGTTACCGGCGCCTGTGAATACTTGATAAACAGCGTATCGTGTCCTACGCATAACCCCAATATTATGTTTAGATCTGTATTAGTTTTGTTAAGAGCTATTGCTTGTCCAATGGGGTTGCACATGGGTTCAAAAGTACCTGGTCTCAGTTTCTCTTCTTCCTTAATTTTTATAAATTCCTTAGGGATACTGCCGTTTTTGCAGACTATTGAATTGACGGTGAAACCGTTTTTCTTTAATATTTGGGCTAAAGTTAAGGCTTCCTCTTGCAAGCCGATACAAAAAGCAATCCCCAAGTTAGTGAAGCCACATTTTCGGGCAAATTGCATTATTTCCTCCAGTCTTGACCAGCGGCAATAGCCTTCACTTTCTACCTGAGCAGAACTGTGGGCGATTTTTAGATTTTCTGTTTCTTGATAAAGTGTTTTTATGTTCGCCTGATCATTTTTACAGGGACAGTTTTGAGGGACTTTGTCTATTTTGCCTTGACGGCAGTTTTTGTCCTTGCATTGTGCACATGTGTACAAACCCATCACTCCTTAATCTAGATCGTATTGATATTAATAAGTTTAATAGCGACAAGTTGTTGTCACATTCTACACTGGTTAACTGTTGGAATCGGCCGGGACAGCCGGTAAGTTAAACCAAAAGGTTGAACCACGACCAACTTCAGTGGAAACACCAATTTGACCGCCGTGGGCTTCGATAATTTCTTTGGCAATGGCTAATCCCAAACCAGTACCACCTAAAGCCCGAGATCGTGATTTTTCCACACGGTAGAAGCGTTCCCATATACGAGGTAGGTCTTCAGCTGCAATGCCGGGGCCTTGGTCTGTTACAGTTATAGTGATGTTGGGAGCTTCAAAAAACGCATTGAGTTTAATTGTGCTTTTAGGTGGGGAGTATCTGATGGCATTACTTAGTAAATTGATAAGGACTTGTTCCACGTAATCTTCATTAGCTAACAATGAGGGCAAATAAGGAGAAATACTTTCTTTTATGGTTAGAGCTTTGGTACGAATTTCTTCGCCCAGCTTAAACAGAACTCGCGAAAAAAGGTCGTTAACATCCACGGCATTAAGATCCCAGTTAACGGGCCTTGATTGCAAAAGAGATAGCTCTAAAATATCGTTGATTAATGATTTTAGGCGCATTGCTTCACCATGGATGACTTCTAAATACTGTTTGGGATCAGAAGCTACGTCATCTAATAAGGCTTCGGCAAACCCTTGGATAGCAGTGAGCGGAGTGCGCAGCTCATGTGATACATTGGCCACAAAATCCCGACGCAGTTGTTCTAATTGTTTTAGTTCTGTGATGTCTTCCAAAACGGCTACGACGCCACCGCTCGGTTCTTCAGATGATATTATAGGTGCGGCATGAGTCATGAGACAGGTTTGGCCGTTGTTTAATTCTAGTTCGCTGCTTAGACTTTCTTGGTTTTGGAGTACCTGAGTTATGATTTGGGCCAACTCAGGACAATTGATAGAATCAATAGACGAACCTTCCAAGATGGAATCACAAATTATCCCGAGAGTTTGTTCTACAGCAGGGTTAGTAAAAAGAATACACCCGTTATGATCTACCGCGATTACTCCTTCATTCATATTAACCAAAATATTTTCTGTTTTAGCCTTTTCTCGCTTTAGTGCCCCCACAGTATCGCTTAATGCTACTGCCAAGTGATTAAAGTTGGTTGCTAATTGGCCAATCTCATCCCGGCACGTAACGGGTAGTTGCTGACGAAAGTCGCCTTCGGCCATAGCTAGGCTAATGCGGCTCATTTCTTTTAATGGATTAGAGATGGAGCGAGAAAGGTAAAGACCTAAGAGAGTGGCAAATAAAATTGCCACGCCGGCAGCGTTGCCGATGATTCGTTGTACTGTCTTGATAGTAGCAGCAATGTCGGCCAAGGGGGTAATAATGACAAGGGCTCCCATCACTTCAGATTGGTTTTTAAGAGGAATCACTGCTCTGAGCATATCTTGGCCTGGAGGATGTGAGAGTACACGTCCGCTAACGGTTTTTCCCTGCAATACTTCGTGAGCTGTTGATTCATCAAGTGGTGGTATAGGTGGCGCTGGCCGAGCTGTTGGTGGACGATCGATATTGCCTAAAAGGTCGTTGCGGTTTAACACCATGAAACGGCTACCTGGAAAATTTCTGAATTGATCTAACAATGCCCGAAAATCTTTCTGGGAAGGAACAGGATAAGTTTGTAAAGTTTCTGCTATTTGCTGCCCTTGTTGGAGCAGCTCTTTTTCTTTAATTGAATAATAAAAATTAGCAAATAGATGTGAGGTTATTAAGCTAACTGCTGCCAGAGATACTAGGGCCACGAGCAAGTACGAAAACAGTAATTTACCAAATAATGTCCGTGGTAGCCTAGGTTTCATTTTGGAAAACGCCACCTTCAGTTTTCTTTTATTTCAAATTTATAACCTCTACCCCAGATGGTTTTGATATAAGAAATACCAGCAGGACGAAGTTTGTCGCGCAGGCGCCGGACATGGGTGTCTACTGTGCGAGCATCACCAAAATAGCTGTAACCCCAGACAACTTCAAGCAGTTGTTCGCGTGTGAATGCGCGTTCTGGGTGTGAGGCCAGAAACCATAGGAGTTCGAATTCTTTTGGCGTAAGTTGGGCTTCTTGTCCTGCTACCTCTACTCGGTTGGCAGTCCTATCTATTGTTAGGTGTGGATAGTTAAGCACTTCATGCTTTTCTTGTCCAGCTTTTTGGGTGCGTCGTAAAACTGCTTTAACCCGAGCCACTAATTCGCGGGGGCTAAAAGGTTTAGTAATATAATCATCAGCCCCTAATTCCAGGCCGAGTACTCGGTCAAACTCTTCGGCCTTAGCCGTAACCATGATAATAGGAACAGATGAGCTCTTGCGGATTTCTCGGCAGACTGTCCAGCCGTCAGCTTTCGGGAGCATGATATCGAGGATAATGAGGTCGAAATTAGTTTCGGCTGATTTTTTAAGGGCCTCATAACCATCGAAGGCAATTTCCACTTCAAATAAATTTTTTTCTAAATAGGCCCGCACTAAGTCACAGACAGGTCTTTCGTCTTCCACAACCAATATTGTGGCCAATGTTGGCACCTCCTGATTAAGATAATTCCCTGCAAAGTAAACTAAATCCTGCAGAAAAAGACGTAGTTCATTTTTTAGAAAAAGTTTGATCACAATTAGAACACAAATATAGTCTAAAATTACCAAGAGAAGAGCGAAAAGGCAACCAGTTATTATTTTAGCGTGATAGTCACCTTTAGCTCTTTAACTTAAGTAACAATAGTCAATGAGGTGATAATCATTGCGTGGTAAATCTCGTTGGATAGGGTTTGTACTTGTAGGTTTGCTCGTGTTGGTTGTGTGCGGCTATCTATATTCTAACAGCCAGCGGAGGTCAGCAGCCAATGCCAAAGCGTTTGCTAGAACAGTTCAAGCTTATCGTGGAAATATTGAGGTAACAGTGAGCGGTAGTGGCAACGTGGCTTTTGCTGAGGACGTACAAATTAAATCTCAAGGTTCGGGCACTGTAACCGAGGTACTGGTTAAAGATGGAGAACTAGTGGAAAGGGGGCAAATTCTGTTTACTTTAGAAAACAGCTCCCTTGATCTGCAGTACCAGCAGGCTCAAAGCAATGTACAGAATCTTCGCCGGGAGGTAGAGCAGCTGCAGGAAGATATCTCTAGTCAACAAGTATTAGCACCACAAGCTGGTAGGATAACTAGCATTGGTGTTAACGAGGGGGCCAATATTAATAAAGGGACTACTTTATTAACCCTAGTCGACGACAGCACTTTTTCCGTAACTATCCCTTTTCTAAAACCGCAGCGTGACCAAATAGTAGTGGGCCAAACCGCGGATGTTTTCTTACCGGAGTTTCTTACTTCTTTACCTGGCAAAGTTGTAAAAATAGCCCAATCGGGCCAAGCGGGTAGCGGTGGCACAATTGTTTATCCGGTTACAGTTGAGTTCAGCAATCCAGGGGCGCTGGTAGAAGGTATAACAGCTACGGTAACCGTTGAGACAGCCCAAGGAGTGGTGGGAGGAGCTGATGCCGGAACGGCTGGGCCAAAACAAGTAGCAGAGGTGCGCAGTCAGATTTCCGGCGAAGTAGAAAAAATCCATATAGACGTCGGCGATACAGTAAAGTCAGGTGAGGTTTTAATGGTGGTTACAAACGATCAGCTAGCCGATGATCTGAAGCAAAAAATGGATAGCTTGAGTCAAGCGCAACTTAGTTTAAGCAGTCGGGAAAAAGACTTAACCAATCTAACGGTGGTCGCTAGCATCAGTGGAATTTTCCGCGAAGTTACAGAAGACGAAAAAAGCAGTAGCGATGGTCCGTCAGGTCCGATACAAGTAGGTGATGAATTAAAGCCTAATGATCTCTTGGGAAGGATAGTGGACAATTCAACTTATAAGGTAGTGATCAATGTAGATGAGCTGGACATAAGTCAAGTAGAGGTAGGCCAGAAAGCAGAAGTAACAGTAGATGCTTTGCCAGGTCAAACTCTGGAAGGCACAGTGACTGAAATTGCCGAAGAAGGTACGTTGCAAACAGGCGCAGCAGTTTTCCCGGTAACAATAAGCTTAGCACCAATTAATGGATTAAAAGCAGGAATGACAGCTAATGCACGCATTTTAGTTGCCAACAAAGAAAACGCTCTTCTTATACCCGTAGAAGCAGTACAAGAAGAGGGAGACCGTTTTTTCGTTATGCTACCGTCAGCTACCGATTCTAGAATGAGCCCTGGTAACCGGCAAGAAATCAAGATTGGACTGCACAATGATACTTATGTAGAGGTCCTAGAAGGTCTACAGGAAGGAGATTCTATTTTACAGACACGAACTAGTGGAACTGGGACTTCTGGAAACCAGAAAAATGATAATCGCCCTCCGAACCCAGGAATGATGCCGGGTATGTCGGGTGGATTTGGTGGCCCTGGACCGCGCCAGTAGGAGGCATATTCCCAATGATCAAGCTTAAAAACATAACCAAGATATATCGTATGGGAGAAATTGAAGTTAAGGCCTTACAAAACATAGATCTTGCTATTGAAAAAGGTGAACTAGTGGCTATTGTAGGACCATCGGGATCGGGGAAATCAACATTAATGAATATTCTTGGTTGCTTAGATGTACCTACTAGCGGAGAGTATTGGCTAGAGGGTAAAGAAGTAGGAAAGTTATCAGAAAACGAACTAGCCCGTATTCGCAATACCAAGATTGGATTTGTGTTTCAAAAATTCAATCTTCTGCCCCAGCTTACTGCTTGGGATAATGTTCAAGTACCCCTTCTTTATGCCGGTGTCCCTTTTAAAGAAAGAAAGGACCGAGCAGCCGAAGCCTTGCACCGAGTGGGATTAGGTGAGCGTCTCCATCACCGTCCGAACGAATTGTCTGGTGGGCAACAACAGCGAGTTGCCATTGCACGGGCAATAGTAACATCGCCATCTTTTCTACTGGCGGATGAACCGACTGGAGCCTTGGATTCACGAACAGGGCAAGAGATTATGGATCTAATCTTCGAGTTAAACAGTAGCGATACTACTATTGTTGTGGTTACCCATGACATATCGTTAGCCAGGCGTTTCCCACGGAGGATTGCTATTCGTGACGGAGAAGTGACAAAGGAGGCAGAAGCAGTCTAATGGAATTTTCTACAGTTATCTCGTTGGCCTGGCAGGGAATTACAAATAACAAACTACGCTCCTTACTAACTATGCTCGGAGTGATTATCGGTGTAGCATCGGTAATTTCATTGGTATCCATTGGCGCCGGTACTACGCGGCAAGTTAGTCAACAAATTCAATCCTTGGGTTCCAATCTTCTTACAGTTCAGATCCGAGGACGAGGAAGTGCTACATCTTTGCGCTATGAAGAAGTCATGAATATCAAGCAATTAGAGCATGTAAGTGCTGTTGCGCCAGCATTAAACGGGAGCGCTACTGTAAAATACGGTACCAACACCGAAAGTACTACAGTTGAAGCTACCAATGCTGATTACTTTGCCGCACGAAATGTAACTGTTCAAAGTGGCCGTCTACTAGTTCCTTTGGATATAACTTTTCGCCATAAAGTTGTTCTGGTAGGAACCGAAGTGGTGGAAAACCTGTTTAAAACTATTGACCCTGTTGGGAAACGTATTCTTATCAACGGCATTGAGTTTACGGTGGTAGGTGTACTTGAATCAAAAGGCGGCAGTGGTGGTATGTCCCTGGACAATCGGGTGCTCATTCCGTTAACTTCAGCTAATTTGGTTCTCGGAGGTCAAAATATCCGTACTGTTTATATACAGGCCGATTCTCCGGAAACAGTAGAGCAAGCGGCAAACGCTCTTAATGATTGGTTAATAAAACGTTTTCGAGACGAAGACAGTTTCAACGTTTTTAACCAGGCAGATATGCTGGAGACAGTGAACCAAGTGACGGGTACACTTACATTAATGCTGGGGGGAATTGCCGGGATTTCCCTTTTGGTAGGCGGAATAGGCATAATGAACATTATGTTAGTATCAGTTACTGAACGTACACGTGAAATAGGGATCCGCAAGGCATTGGGAGCAACTGGGCGTGATATTCTTGGTCAATTTCTCATTGAATCGGTGGTGCTAAGCGGAAGTGGAGGTATTATCGGGCTAATTGCTGGCGGCGCCTTTTCTTTGGCGTTACAGCGAATTCTTGATATTTCAGTGAGCTTGTCTGTCTTACCAGCAGCCTTGGCTTTTGGTTCGGCTGTTGCTGTTGGTGTGTTCTTCGGGATTTATCCAGCTCGCCGTGCTGCGAATCTAAACCCAATCGATGCGTTGCAGTATGAATGAATGTGTCTAAGACTATGTTTGGTTAATAAAGGTTGTTGTACTAATAACCCTAGAAACAAAAAGACGGCTTCTGGCATCCCTGCTAAGCGCCGTCTTTTATGTCCCGGGGCAGGATAAAGATGTAGCATAGTTATGATTCGCTTTCAGTCAACTTGTGAGGGGTATCAGGAGAAGTATATAGGGTTTAATATGGCAATATGATTATGGCTATTTAAAGACTGCCAGGAGCAAAAAGCTGTTAGCCCTGGTAGCTTTTTGGTTACTGGTTGCTTTTTATTGCGGTGAAAAATTGGAGTTATACAAGATCCTCAGCTGTCCAGAAAGAATTCCCAAATAAAACGCCATGG
>JAAYWY010000252.1 GCA_012516165.1 Bacillota bacterium | reverse complement strand
CAAATGCCATGGTACAATATATACATTGGTCGGTAGTGGAATACAAGCCGGTCTTGAGTTTAGAACGGCTGCGTTCTTGGGGAGAAGAATTAAATTTGCCCGTGCTGGCTGCGCTTAGCTCCCAAAAGCCAGAGGAAACAGCCCCCTCGCTGTCCGGTTATCTCTTTCCTGTAGATGGCGGCGAGGTTAAGTCGCGTTATGGTTGGCGCCTACATCCTATATCCGGGGAAAAACATTTTCATCAAGGTATCGATATTGCTGCTCCCTTAGGTACCCCTGTAAAGGCCATTGCCAGCGGTTATGTAAACCAGATTAGAGAAGAAGAACTGCTGGGAAAAGTGGTAGAAATTAAGCACAGCAGTGGTGTGGTTAGTTTGTACGGACATTTAGAGAAGGTGCTGGTGGAGCCAAGACAATTGGTTAAGGGCGGAGAGGTAATAGCTACTGTAGGTAATAGCGGTGTCAGCAGCGGACCCCATCTTCACCTAGAAATTAAGGAGCGAGGGGTGAATGTGGATCCAGCCATCAAGCTAGGGGTGGTGGAGACAGTACCTGTAGAGAACACACCTGGTGAAGAAAAAGTCACTAACCCCGGGGTGGAGGTAACAAGCAGTTGAAACTAGGTCGTGTGTTAGGCGTACAGGTTACAGTGAACAACCTCTTTCTCCTACTGCTGGTCATTTATAGTGCCACCGGTTATTTAGCTGAGGCCTTAATTGTATATGGAGCAGCTTTGCTTCATGAAGTAACCCATGCTGTGGTGGCGGCTTCTTATGGCCTCCAAGTGGAAGAGATTGAAATCTTACCCTTTGGCGGTGTGGCCCGTATCCGTGACCTGGATCTGTCCGCCCTTAATCCCGAGATAGAGGCAGTGGTGGCTTTAGCCGGGCCGGTAGAAAATTTAATTTTGGCTGGAGTGGCCTGGGTATTAGCCGGCTATGGAGTCTGGAATATCTCCTTGGCCGGTCTTTTTATTCGTGCTAACTTGGGTTTAGCTGTTTTTAATTTGCTACCGGCGTTACCATTAGATGGTGGCCGTCTTCTTAGAGCGTATTTAGCCCAGAGGTTCTCTTGGCGCCAAGCAACTGACATAGCAGCACGACTAGGCCAGGCCTTGGGCGCTGTTTTATTTTGTCTTGGAGTAGTACTGCTGCGTTACGGGTTACTATTTCTTAATATTGCTGTGTTGGGAGCCTTTTTATGGTGGTCGGCCACGGTCGAGCGACGGTGGGCAGGGCTAGTATTAATACGCTATTTGACTCATAAAAGGCAGGGACTAAGAAGAGGCCAAGTGGTCAAAGGCAAAGCATTGGTGGCGGCCGGTGATACCGAGCTTGGTCATGTGCTCAAACAATTTGCTACTGATCGTTATCACCTGCTTTATGTTCTGGACAAAGATAATAGTATTATGGCTATAATAAGTGAGGACGACCTAATTACGGGCCTTATTACGGCTGGTCCTAGTTTGACACTCAGGGAGTTGATACAAAAAAAGAAATAGTACAGCCAACGGGCTCCGGACTCCTACTAGTAGAAGTTAGAGTTTTGACAGGATTTCCTAACGCTAGCGGAGAATAGCATGCAGTAGAAGAACGTACTAAATTACAAATAAGGATATTTTCGCCTTGTGAGGCACGGCTTTAATTGCAATATGCTGTACAATAAAAATGTGAGTAGGCTAACAGCAAATAGGAGATGGCAACATGGATAATAAGCAGCTTATTTTGGCTGATATTTTGCGCCGGGTAGAAAAGCCAGCCCGTTATACCGGCGGGGAATGGAATGAAGTGGTAAAAGATCACCGAGCAACAGCAGTGAAGATGGTGCTGGCTTTCCCTGATATCTACGAAGTGGGTATGTCGCATCTGGGTTCACATATTCTTTATCAAGTGGTAAACAGCCGACCAGATGCTCTTTTAGAGAGGGTTTATGCTCCGTGGGGCGATATGGAAATGGAGCTTAAACAGGCGGGTCTACCCCTTTTTAGCCTGGAAACGAAAACCCCCCTTAAAGAATTTGATCTAGTAGGATTTACCCTTCAGTATGAGATGACTTACACCAATATCCTTAACATGCTCGCCCTGGGGAATATACCAATCAGAGCTGCTGAGCGGGATGAAGGCGATCCTTTTGTGTTGGCCGGAGGTCCTTGCGCTTATAACGTTGAGCCCTTGGCTCCATTTTTCGATTTTGTGGTGCTAGGAGAGGCGGAAGAAGTGCTGGGCGATATTATAGATGCCTTTAAGGACTGGCGGCAAAAGCAAGGTCGCCGCCAAGATTTCTTACAGGACCTAGTCCACATACCAGGTGTGTATGTCCCATCATTATACGATGTTCGTTATCGGCCTGATGGGTCCATAGAAGGTGTATACCCGCGGCAGCCAGATGTACCCGAGCGGGTAGTTAAACGTGTGGTACGCGATCTTGACCGAGCATTGTTTTCTACCAAACCGGTAGTGCCTTATATCGACGTGGTTCACAATCGCGCTATGATAGAATTATTTCGTGGTTGTGCCCGGGGTTGTCGTTTTTGTCAAGCGGGTATGATCTATCGACCGGTACGGGAACGAAGCCGGGAGACATTACTAAAACAGGCTCAAGAATTATTGGCTTCCACTGGGTACGACGAAATTTCCTTAAGCTCTCTTTCCAGCTTGGACTATTCCCAAATTGTGCAACTTATCGATGACCTGGTTAACAGCCATGGTCCGGCTGGTGTGCGGGTGTCGCTGCCGTCGCTAAGGGTAGATAGCTTTGCTGTGGAGCAGGCCCAGAAAATTCAACAGGTGCGCCGATCCAGTGTTACCTTTGCTCCCGAGGCTGGTAGCCAACGTCTACGCAACGTTATTAATAAAAATGTCACAGAAGAAGATTTGCTTACAGCGGTAAGATCGGCTGCCGAGGCCGGCTGGCGGGCGTTCAAACTTTATTTTATGATCGGCCTGCCTACTGAAACCGACGACGATGTGCTGGCCATTGCCAATTTGGCGGACAAAGTGGCCAACTTATCCTTGAGCCGCGGCCAGATTACCCGGGTGACGGTATCCACTTCTAATTTTGTGCCCAAACCCCATACCCCGTTTCAATGGGAAGGACAGCTGCCGCGCGAAGAGCTCAAGCGGCGTCAGTTATTGTTAAACAATAAGATCAGGGGTAGGAAATTGGAGCATCGCTGGCACGCCCCTGAACAAAGCTTTTTGGAAGCCGTATTTTCTAAGGGTGACCGGAGATTGGCTGACGTACTCGAGCGAGCGTGGCAGCTGGGGTGTCGGTTAGATGGCTGGAGTGAGTATTTTAGCTTTGACCGCTGGGAACAAGCTTTTGCCGACGTGGGGGTGGATCCAGCTTACTGGGCTAATCGCACTATTGGTATTGACGAAGTATTACCCTGGGAACACCTGGACCCAGGGATTAAACGAGACTTTTTGTTAGCGGAAAGAATGCGAGGGATTCAAGGTAAGACAACGGTGGATTGTAGCCGAGATAAGTGTAGCGGTTGCGGTGTTTGTCCTACTTTGGAGATTCCTATTAGGCGGCGAGGTGAACAGGAATGAAGATACGAGCTCGAATAGCCAAAGGAGAAGCGGTACGTTTTATTTCTCATCTGGACTTAGTAGGGGCGGTGGAAAAGGCTGTGCGACGGGCTAAATTGCCAGTAGCTTTAAGCGAAGGTTTTACGCCTCGACTAAAGATCAGTTTTGCTTCGGCTTTGGCTTTGGGAGCCACCTCCGAAGGCGAGTATGCTGATTTTGAGCTGAGTGAGCCACTGGCAGCTGGCGAGTTTAGTCAGCGCCTAAATAAAGAGCTGCCGCCAGGAATCCGAATCCTGGCCGCCCAACCAGTGGCCGACAATAGCCCGGCCCTCATGGCAAAGGTAGTAGCGGCATCTTACCAGGTGGAGGGAATGGTAACTAATGCCGATGAGGTTTCTTTAGCGTCTAGCTGGGACAAGTTCCTTCAACAACCGGAGATCATTATCACCAAAACCACAAAACGCAAGACCGATCAGGTAGATATTCGTCCTTTGATTATAAAGGCGCAGTTTTATCCCAATGACATTTACCATTGGGAGCTGCTTTTAGCCACGGGACAAAAAGGAAACTTAAGGCCCGAGCAGCTGCTACAGGCTTTTTTTGCTTTTGCTCATGTACAAGGAGAGGTTAGCAGAATCCATCGTACTAACCTATTTATTGAGCGCTGGGGACAGTTGGTTTCACCTTTGGCCCGATTGCGTCTACCGGATGAAGTGGGGGAGGTCTAGTGAAAACAGAAATCCTGGTTCATACTACTACCGACGAAACATGGGTAGCGGTACTAGAGGATCGGGCTTTAGTCGAGCTTTATGTAGACCAAAGCGGGATCCAGCGCTTGAGTGGAAACATCTATAAGGGCCGGGTAAAAAATGTGCTGCCTGGTATGCAAGCAGCCTTTGTAGACATAGGGCTGGAACGAAATGCTTTTTTATATGTGGCTGACGCTATAACGCCATCGATATCGATGGCCGAAGCTGGTAGCAAGAAAGATTCGCCCAGCATCAACGAAGTGCTGCAACCAGGACAAGAATTAGTAGTACAGGTAGTAAAAGAGCCGAGCGAAACTAAAGGAGCCCGTGTTACCACCCATTTGACTTTGCCAGGGCGAAATTTAGTTTTAATGCCCGGATCGGATCACGTGGGGGTATCGCGGCGGATTGAGGATGAACAAGAACGGGAACGGCTACGGCAGATAGCTAAAAACTCCAAACCATACGGTATGGGCCTCATAGTCCGTACTGCTGCGTACGGCATAGACGAAGAGGAATTTAGTCAAGATGTAGATTTTCTACTCCACCTGTGGAAGACAATCAAACGGCGGAGCTGTAACCGGACAGCGCCAGCCGTACTATATCGGGATCTGGACTTGGTGTATCGTATTGTCCGCGATCTGTTTACACCAGACGTGGAGCGGTTTGTGGTGGATAATAGGGAAGTATATGAGCGGACGCTAGAACTTTTAAGCCTTATGAGCCCGGAGCTCCAAAGTCGAGTCGAATACTTTGATCCCGACCAGGACCTGCTGCTAACTTATGGCTTAGAAGCCGATGTAGAAAAAGCATTCCGGCGAAAAGTGTGGCTAAAATGTGGTGGCTATATAGTGATAGACCAGACTGAAGCGCTGACAGCTATTGATGTTAATACGGGAAAATTCGTTGGCAACACTTCCCTTAACGAAACGGTGCTGACCACTAATTTAGAGGCGGTTAAAGAAATTGCCCGCCAGCTTAGATTAAGAAACATCGGCGGCATAATTGTGGTGGATTTTATTGATATGGAGGATGCTGAGGCTAAGAAGCAAGTGGTGACGGCCTTAGAGGAACAACTGAAGCGCGATAAAGTTAAAGCTATCGTTTGTGGTCTAACCAAGCTTGGCTTAGTGGAAATAACCCGCAAGAAGGAACGCCGTAGCCTAGAGAGCGTTTTTCTTAAGCCTTGTCCCTATTGTGCCGGTAAAGGCAAAGTGTTATCGGAGCAGGCGGTGGGCCTCAAGGTCCGCCGAGAAATTTATCGTTTGTTAGCCCAGCAGTCGGTGGCGGCACTGCTGGTGGAGGCTCATCCGTCCGTGGCAGCGGTTTTAATCGGCCCCGGGGGAAAAAGCCTCAAGGCTTTGGAGGAAAAGACAGGTATTCCTATCCAAGTACGGGGGGTAGAGGGCTTGCACAGTCGGGATTTTACGCTTATTCCCCTGACTTCGCGCGAAGAACTGTGGGCGGCGGCAGTTCCAGTTAAGGTGGGCCAGATTTTAACCACCACGGTAGAAGAACAACATCTGGCAAAACCGCGGGATGCAGTGGCCCGAGTGGAAGGCTTTGTGATCGATATAGAAGATGGGGCCGACTATGTGGGACAGAATGTGGAGCTTCAGATTACTAAAGTACTGTGCACCTATGCCAAGGCACGAGTACTCACTGCTGTTTAATAATAGTGAGCAGCGGTTTTCGTTGACGATATCGGTCTTAGTGTGCTAAAATTAGGCGGTAAAGAGTGCCGCACGAAGCGGGCTGGGCGTACTGCCTTCTTCGGCGGGATTAAGTTTATGGAGGTGGAAAAATGTATGCCGTTATAGAAACCGGGGGAAAACAATACCGAGTTGAGCCCGGTGATGTTATTCAGGTGGAGAAACTTCCCCAAGAACCGGAAGAAGCAGTAGAGTTTAATCAGGTTTTGCTGGTGTCAGATGACAATGGAATCAAGATTGGCACCCCTATAGTGGTTGGCGCCAAGGTAACAGCTACGGTATTGGAACAAGGGAAAGCAGCTAAGATTCGTGGTATGAAGTACAGGTCCAAAACCAATTACCGTCGTCGTTATGGGCATCGACAGCCGTATACAAAGGTACAAATCCAGGAGATTTTGGCTTAAGCCATGATTACCATTACCCTCTGGCGTCTTAGCAATGGAAATATCAGCGGCTTTGTTGTGGATGGGCACGCTGCTTATGCTCCTAAGGGGCAAGATATTGTTTGTGCCGCTGTCTCTGCCCTAGCTCAGGCAGCTGTACTGGGACTTACCAAGCACGTGGGCTTAAACCCAGAGGTGGAAATAAGAGAAGGCCATCTTTGTTGTATGGTAACAGCAAGCAATGCAGCCGATCGGGCAGTGCAGGCGATTTTGGCAACCTTGGCTTTAGCACTGCAGGATATAGCTGCTCAATATCCGAACCGGATACGGTGTAAGGAGGTGCAATCATGACCTTTATCGATCTGCAGTTGTTCGCTCATAAAAAAGGTATGGGTAGTTCCCGTAACGGGCGTGATAGTCATGCCCAGCGCCTAGGCGTCAAGCGCTTTGGCGGTCAGTTTGTTACAGCAGGCAGCATTTTAGTACGTCAGCGGGGGACAAAGATCCATCCTGGTCAAAATGTCGGTATGGGCAAAGATGATACTTTGTTTGCCAAAACAGATGGTGTAGTAGTATTTGAAACTAAACCGGGTGGCCGTAAACAGGTGAGCATAGAACCAGCAGCAGTTGGAAAGTAATTGGAAAGCAAAAAAGCACCCTTTAGCAGGGTGCTTTTTCTATAGATGAAAAGGATTACTACCTCTCCGCGTCGAATTACAGCTATAATTCAGACATATATACACGGATCCAGGCAGAGATGACGGAGGGGGTTTAATGGGGTCGTACAAAGGGGCAATATCTCCAAGCAAACAACTGTTTATCGGTGCTTTGTTGGTAGTCTCCTGCGTTTTCTTGCTTTGCTTGTTTCATGATGGCTTATTGGTTAGTTCGGTATTAACGGCTTGCGGTTTGTTCTTAGGCGGGATTATTTTTGGCTATTATTGCGCCTGCAGGCAGCTTTTTTCGTTATGTTCCCTTAGGCCTAGCAGTTCCGATATTATAGGAATAATGCAGAGGCAACGCCATGATTTTCTGAACCATTTACAGGTAGTAAGCGGGCTAGCCCAGTTAAAAAAAATAGATCGTGTTATGGAATATGTTGCCATAGCAGCTCAGGAACTTGATTGTGAGCGCTCAGTAACCAAGTTTTTTCCTGCCGAAACCGGGCTGGCACTCTTAAATTGGGTGCAGCGCTTGCGTAACCAGGGAATTCCTTGCCATATTGATTTTAGTGCCGACTTGTCGCAAATAGGATGTGGAGTACGGTTAGCAGCTCTTTTAACAGAGCTGTTAGCCAATGTAGTTGACGAAAAATCAAAACCCAAAGAAATCTTATTAAGCAGTCGCAAAGATGACTGTATAGAATTGAGGCTAATCATACGCGGTCACTGTTTATTGTCATCAATATCATTAATGCGCTCACGTGAGCTCGCCCGGAGAATGGGCGGCATATTACTAGTAGATCAATTAGAGGGCATGGTGCAAATTAGATTGTTGTTGCCTTCAACAGCAGCTAGTTTGGCTTAAACGTGGGTTGGTTTTGGGGTATAATAAGGTGGAATTTTGTAACGGTAGGTGATAGCTAATTATGTTTTATGATACAGCTAAAATCTTTGTCAAAGGAGGTGATGGTGGGAACGGTTGTCTTAGTTTCCGGCGGGAAAAGTACGTTCCAAGAGGCGGCCCTGATGGCGGCGATGGTGGTAGCGGGGGCAATGTGGTATTCATAGCTGACGAAGGGCTGCACACTTTGGCTGACTTCCACTATCGGGCCCATTTTAAAGCTGACCGGGGTCAACACGGTCGGGGTAGCAATATGCATGGGGCTAGGGCCGCCGACATGATAATACGGGTGCCGGTTGGTACAGTGGTCAAGGATGCTGAGTCGGGCGAAATTCTAGCCGATCTGATCCGCCATGGCCAACGCTTTATTGCTGCTACTGGCGGACGGGGGGGACGGGGAAACGCTCGTTTTTTATCTAACCTTAATCGGGCCCCACGCATTGCTGAGAAAGGCGAGCCAGGACAAGAACGGTGGCTACTCCTGGAACTGAAAATAATGGCTGATGTAGGCCTGGTGGGCTATCCTAACGCTGGTAAATCTACCTTGCTGGCGGCTTGCACAGCGGCCAAACCCAAAATTGCCGATTATCCGTTTACTACATTGCAACCTAACTTGGGAGTAGTGAAATTAGAAGAATACAGTTTTGTTTTGGCTGATATTCCTGGTTTAATCGAGGGGGCCCATGCTGGTGCTGGTTTAGGGCAGGAATTTTTGCGCCACGTGGAACGGACCCGGGTACTTATTCATGTGGTGGATGCAGCCGGAACAGAAGGACGGGACCCAGTGGATGATTACATTAAAATAAACAGCGAACTTAGCTTATACCGTGAGCAACTGGCGCAGTTGCCCCAGGTGGTGGTGGCCAACAAAATAGATCTGCCGGAAGCAGAGGCCAACCTGCCCCGGATAGAGAAAGCGGTGTTGGCTGATGGGCGGCGGCTGTTTGCTATTTCAGCTGTGACTGGCCAAGGGATCAAACAAATGTTGTACCATGTTGGGGAACTGCTACAGAGTATTCCTCTTCCTGCTAAATCTAATGAGGTGCCAGAAGAAATTATATACAGGCCCACATCAGAAGAAACTATTAACATTAAACGGCAAGGTGGCATATTTATTATTGAAAGCCATCGTTTAGAAAAACTGGTGGCTATGACCGATTTTAACGAGGAACAAGCGGTTAGGCGTTTTCAGCGGATTTTAGCTAACATGGGTGTAGATCAAGCTTTGGCTGATGCCGGTGCTAAGGCCGGTGATGTTGTACGTATCGGTCGCTATGAGTTGGAGTATCATCCTGGACTTATATAATAATTTATGGAGGTTGACAACTGGGCATGGAATGCCTAAATTGCGGTAATTGCCAACAAGGAGAGATGGTGTATTACTGTCCGGCTAGGAATGACTTTGTTATTTCTCAAGAGCTAGATCGTGTTTGGATCAAAGAGCGCCCATCAAACCCCAATTCGGACGAAGAAGACCATGTTCACTCCAAAAAAAAGCGACGTTTGCGTAAGAGTAGTTAAAAAGGCAACAAAAGGGCGCAGAGCGCCCTTTTGTGATGGGTCTAGCTTGTTAACATAAACCATGTTATCATATGGTCAACCATGGTGTTGGGGGGCAGGGATTGTGAAAAGCGAGACAGAAGTACGGCTTGGTATTATGGGCGGTACTTTTGATCCTATCCATTATGGACATTTGGTGGCTGCTGAAGCAGCTCGAGCTGCTTTTGAGTTGGACAACGTATTATTTGTACCTAACCGCCTACCGCCACACAAAAAAGATTATCCGGTTTCAGAACCTAAACACCGCTATCTTATGGCGGTATTGGCCACAATAACCAACCCCTATTTCGATGTCTCGCGGATAGAGTTGGACCGGGACGGTATTTCCTATACAATAGATACACTGCGTGCTCTCCGACAAGTATATGGTTCCACAGCAAAACTTCATTTCATTAGCGGAGCAGATGCAATTCTTGATCTTCTCAGTTGGAAAGATGTGGACGAGCTGTTAGCACTTTGTTATTTTATTGCTGCTACCCGCCCGGGATATCAATTAAGCGACCAATTGCTGAAACTACAGAAAAAGTATCCTAATCGGGTTTTTCGAGTAGAAGTGCCAGCACTAGCCATTTCCTCCACAGGTATTCGCTGTCGGGTGCGAGAAGGGAAGCCAATTAAATATCTTTTACCCGAGCCGGTAGAATATTATATTTACAAACACGGTCTTTACAGCTTAAAAAAATAACGCAGCTAAATTTTTGTATCAGTATGGCAGGAATGTCTATACTAAATGTAGAACCATATGAAGAGTTCGAGGTTCCAGGTTTCTGGCCTCAGAAAGGCAGGTGATGGTGTTGAAAACCATCTATGTTGGCAATCTACCATGGTCTACCACCGAAGACGAGCTGGCCTCGGTGTTTGCTGAAAAATCAGGGGTAGAAGTCCAGGCTAGCCGTATCATTACGGATCGCGAAACCGGACGTTCCCGTGGCTTTGGGTTCGTCGAGGTTGCCGATAGTGATTTGGATAAGGCCTTGGAAGCAATGCAAGGTACTGAGCTAGGTGGGCGTGAACTGGTAGTAAACGAAGCTCGCGCCAGGCAAAATCACTTCTAACAACTAATAAGCAAAAAAGTCTTCGCGGCATTGCCACGAAGACTTTTTTGCTTCTATGAAGGTGAAGAAAGCACATGTTAATGTATAATGAAATAAAGGCTAAACTAAAACGTTCGTTAACAGCGCACCGTTATGCACATACCCTTGGTGTAGCCGATGCGGCAGTACAGTTGGCCCAACGTTACGGTGGTAACGAAGATAAAGCCTACTGTGCTGGTCTTTTACACGATTGTGCCAAAGGATTGGGAAATGAAGAGCTATTGCAAACGGCTTTAGCCTTTGGTATAGTAAGGGATGATATAGAAAGAGCCTGTCCAGATTTGTTACACGGACCAGTGGGGGCTATGCTGGCCTGGAAGGAATTCAGCATAGATGATACCGAAATCCTGACGGCAGTAGCATTGCATACCCTCGGTGCCGAAAAGATGGGTCTTTTAGCCAAGATTATTTATATTGCTGATTATATTGAGCCTAATCGCTCTTTCCCTGGGGTCGACGATCTGCGCACTCTGGCACAGCAAAACCTGGATCAGGCAGTCCTTAGGGCTATGGACTCTACTATAACCTACGTTTTACAGCAAAGCCTGCCCCTTCATCCACAGACGGTGCGGGCGCGTAACAGCATGCTTCTAGAAGCAGCCTTATACATGGGAGAGGGGAAAAAATGACCCAAACAAAAAAACGGGTTGTGCGACGGTTTAACTGGCGTAAATTTGCCTTATTTTCTGCTAGTACACTGTTGTTAGTGGCTTTGGCAACAGGGGCTGGCTTCTATGCTTTTCTTGGCAGCTTACGGGCGCCCGGTAATGGACAGGTGGTAGGGCGAGATCTCCCAGAACCGACTCGGCACGAACCTATTAATGTGTTAATCTTGGGTCTAGATGTGGGCGTAGTGGAAAATCCCAATAGTGGGGCACCGGGACGGAGCGACACTATGATCGTGGCCACCTTAGATCCGGAAAAGAAACAAGCTGGTGTGTTATCTATCCCTCGCGACAGCCGGGTTCTTATTCCTGGCCGAGGTACGGACAAGATAAACCATGCCCATGTTTTTGGTGGAACCGACTTGGCTATTCGTACTGTGGAGAATCTTTTAAACATACCTATCCACTATTATGTCAAGATCAATTACGAAGGGTTGCGTAATCTCGTCGACACTTTGGGTGGAGTTCATATTGATGTCGAAAAGGACATGAAGTATACCGACCGAGCAGGGGGACTTTATATCGACATCAAGGCTGGACCGCAAGTATTATTAGATGGAGCTAAGGCAGAAGAGTTCTTGCGTTATCGGGATAGGGCTACAGGCGATATTGGCCGCATTGAACGTCAGCAGCAGTTCATTAAGGCCCTGGCCCAAGAAATATTTTCTGCCAGCACAATTCTTAAGATACCGGAACTGGCCCGTGTTATTAGCGACAACGTAGAGACCAATATGACACCGGCTCAGATAGTATTTTATGCTAATGCAGCCCGAAGCGTGGATCTAAGTCAAGTACCAATAGAAACCTTGGTAGGTACTGACTGCTATATAGATGATATTAGTTACTGGATAGTAGATGAGGCTAATGTAGGAGAACAAGTGGCCCGGGTGCTTTTAGGTATTGATCGGGAAGCAAATAAGGTTGTTACCCTGGAAGTATTAAATGGCAGTGGCAGCCCAGGAGCGGCCAGCGAAATAGCTCGGCAACTGGAGAGTATGGGGTATACTATAGGTACCGTGGGCAATGCATCTAATTTTGATTACCGTAGCAGTGCTATTATTTATAGTCACGATACTCCATTTGAGACAGTAGAAACTGTGGCCAAATCGCTTAACATTACACGCCTTATTCAGGCACCAGAACAGGAAGAAAGAAAAGCCGACATAACGGTTATTGTTGGTCGGGATTTAGTGGGTTAGCTAGGAGGATGATTGTGGAGGCGTGGGAAATCGCGCAGATTGCAGCGCAAGCAGCCGCTGAAAAAAAAGGCCAGGATGTGGTAATACTAGATATCAGTCCGGTGTCCCTTATAGCCGATTACTTTGTTATTGCAAGTGCCAGCAACAAAATACAGATGGTGGCTATAGCCGACAATGTTGAGGAACAGTTAACCAAGCAGGGTATAGCTATGTTACACCGCGAAGGCCGGGAAGGCGCATCGTGGGTTTTGTTGGATTATGGTGCAGTAGTAGTTCACGTTTTCCACCAAGATGCACGGGAATTTTATGCCTTGGAACGGCTGTGGGGCGATGCTCCCATTTATCGATTCAAAGACTTGACAACCAAGGTTAACTCGGCTATAATGGCCAATGTAACAACTGAATAGGCGAGCTATGATGAGGAGTAGTAAGCAACTGGTCGGGCTGTAGAGAACCGGTGGAAGGTGCAAACCGGTGCTGGCAGTAGCCGAACTCGCCTCGGAGTGGTAATGCAAAGTGGGTAAAGATGTGGGGCTGTGGCGCAGTGGGAGCGCGCTTCCTTGGCATGGAAGAGGTCACGGGTTCAATCCCCGTCAGCTCCACCAAATTGTCTTTACCAAGCAGGGTGGTACCGCGGGATAGTACATAACCTCTCGTCCCTGGATTGTCCAGGATGAGGGGTTTTATTATATTTAAAATTAGATGCATTCGGGGTTAGAGTCACGAGTGGAAGGAGAGATTATTGTGGCCCACGAAGACCAATATGATTTTAAGACCATAGAACGAAAATGGCAGGAGATTTGGGAACGAGAAAACGTTTATAGTGTTCCCAATCGGTGTGACAAGCCTAACTACTACGTCCTGGAGATGTTTCCCTATCCTTCGGGGGCACTGCATATGGGCCATATTCGCAACTATGCGATTGGGGATGTGGTGGCTCGGATAAAGACCATGAAAGGTTTTAATGTGTTGCACCCCATGGGCTGGGATGCGTTTGGTCTGCCGGCGGAAAATGCGGCGATACAGCGTGGTATTCATCCTGCCGTTTGGACCAAGAATAACATTGCTAAAATGCGAGATCAGCAGAAACGCCTAGGTACCAGCTACGATTGGGAGCGGGAAGTTACCACTTGTAACCCGGACTATTACAAATGGACTGAGTGGATGTTTCTTTTGATGTATAAGCGTGGTCTAGCTTACAAAAAGACAGCGCCGGTAAACTGGTGCCCCACTTGTCAGACAGTGTTAGCTAACGAGCAGGTAAGCGAAGGTGTTTGTTGGCGCTGTGGTAAAGATGTAATTAAAAAAGATCTTGAACAATGGTTCTTTCGCACCACGGCTTACGCGGATAGATTGCTAGATGATCTTAAATTGCTCCAGGGCTGGCCGGAACGGGTGCGGATTATGCAAGAACACTGGATTGGTAAAAGTGTGGGCGCTGATGTAACGTTTACCTTACCTGGTCACAAAGAAGGCATCACTGTTTTTACCACCCGGCCTGATACCTTATATGGCGTAAGTTTTATGGTGTTAGCCCCAGAGCATCCGTTGGTGGCTGAGTTGATAAAGGGGAGCGAGCGAGAACAAGAGGTTTTGGATTTCGTCGAAAAGTGCCGCCGCGAAAGTGCTATTGTGCGGACGGCTGCTGATACCGAAAAAGAAGGTCTGCCGCTGGGCGTATATTGTATCAACCCCCTAAACGGCGAACAAGTACCAATATGGGTAGCCAACTATGTTCTTATGGATTATGGTACGGGGGCAGTGATGGGTGTACCAGCCCACGATCAGCGCGACTTTGAGTTCGCCCGGAAATACAATCTACCTATTCGGGTAGTAATTTCACCACCGGAGATGGAACTTAGGAGCGAGGATATGACAGAGGCCTATGCTGAACCAGGGGTGCTGGTAAATTCAGGGCCGTTTAATGGTCTTGCTAATGAAGAAGCACAGGCTAAAATTAGTGCCTATCTCCAAGAAAAAGGCTGGGGCCAACCCACCGTCACCTACCGGTTGCGGGATTGGTTAGTATCGCGCCAGCGCTATTGGGGTGCCCCTATACCGATTATCTATTGCCCCGAGTGTGGCACGGTCCCGGTGCCGGAAGAAGATTTGCCGGTGCTTTTGCCAGAGAACGTGACTTTTGATCCTGGGGTTATATCGCCGCTTGCCCATGTGCCGGAGTTTGTTAATACTACCTGCCCGAAGTGTGGCAGGCCGGCTCGGCGCGAAACCGATACCATGGATACTTTTATTTGCTCTTCTTGGTACTTTTTCCGCTATACCGATCCTCGAAATGATCAAGAACCATTTAGCAAAGATGCGGCTTCGGCCTGGATGCCAGTGGACCAGTACATTGGCGGTGTAGAACATGCAGTGATGCACCTTTTGTATTCGCGCTTTTTTACCAAGGTGTTGCATGATGCTGGTTTGGTCGAGGCTGTGGAGCCTTTTACCAACCTCCTAACCCAAGGTATGGTGATTAAAGATGGTACCAAGATGTCCAAATCCAAGGGCAATGTGGTGGATCCCGAAGAAATCTTTGCCAAGTATGGAGCCGATACAGCGCGCTTATTTATCCTGTTTGCAGCACCACCAGATAAAGATCTGGAATGGTCTGATCGCGGCGTAGAAGGTTCATGGCGATTCCTAAATCGAGTGTGGCGTTTAGTCCGGGGCCATATGGATGTTTTTGCCGCGGTTGCTGATACTAAGACGCCATTGGCGCGAGCCGAACGCGATCTAAGGCGCAAAGTGCATAGCACTATCTTGAAGGTGAGCGAGGATGTGGAAGAGCGCTTTAACTTTAACACCGCTATCGCCGCCATTATGGAGCTAGTAAACGAGATTTACCATTACGTGGATAATGTAGCTCCCAAAAAGCAAAACCAAGCTATAATTAAAGAAGCGATAGAGAACCTACTTTTGCTATTATCACCTTTTGCGCCTCACATTACCGATGAACTGTGGCAGCAAACTGGGCACCAAGGAAGTATTCACCTGGAGAACTGGCCCAAATGGGATGAAGCCGCCTTGGTAGCCGAAGAACTAACCATTGTGGTCCAAGTAGATGGACGAGTCCGTGACCGCCTGGTAGTACCGGCTGACAGCAGTAAAGAACAAGTGGAAGAACTTGCCCTGACATCACCTCGGGTACAGCCACAACTGGATGGTAAACAAGTGGCCAAAGTGATCACTGTTCCTGGTAAACTCATCAATATTGTCACCCGGGAGCAGGTGTAAACTAATTATACTAACTGTGGTAAGAAGAAGTAATTCTGGGCTGGCGACTTGGTGCCAGCCCAGAATTTTTTCTCCACTATTTAGTAAGAGCTGGGAAGGAAAATAGGTCTTCAAGGTCAAATAATGTAAAAAAAGGTGTGGGGGTGTACTAAAGCGAGTGTTTAACCTCACGCGAACGCAGCAGTATTTGTTATTAGGGCTGGCGGCAATATTAATTGTAGGGGCCTCATTTGTTTATTGGCACCAAGTGGTTCCGGCCCGCCAACGGGTGGTTATTGAACCGCCACCGGGAACTAAGCTTATCGATGCGGGGTCAGGCACAATGTTGTCTGAAGAAACAGAACCAGAGCCGAAAGAAATTATTATCCATGTGGCGGGGGCAGTTGTAAAAAGTGGTGTTTATCATCTGCCAGAAGGAAGCCGGGTAATAGATGCTATTACTGCGGCTGGTGGAGCCGCTGCCGAGGCTGATTTAGATGCCATTAATTTAGCCCAGCCGCTAATAGATGGGCAAAAGGTATGGGTCCCTAAAGCGGGGGACCAACTGGTGGGTGAAACTAATAGTGCTTCTGGTGCAGCGGGTGGTAACGGGAAAGTAAATATTAATACCGGTGATTTAACCCAGTTGCAAACACTAAATGGTATTGGTCCCTCGCTGGCACAAAGGATAATTGATTATCGGACAAACAATGGGCCGTTTCGTCAGATAGAAGATATTAAAAATGTGTCCGGTATCGGTACTAAACGGTTTGAACAGTTGAAGGACTATATTACCGTCTATTAAAGGGGACGAAGGGAGGAAGGCCTGTCCCAGCGGGCCGCAGATATGGAGTGGACAGATATTAAACAGCAGGCTAAAGAGAGGCTACAAGGTATTTGTCGGTTATGTCGCATCTGCAATGGGTTAAATTGTGCTGGCGAGATTCCTGGTATAGGTGGCGTAGGCAGTGGTAGCTCATTTATCAACAACTATCAGGCTCTTTTGAAGGTAAGGCTTAATCTTAGGACCTTACATAATGTCAGCAATCCCACCACCGAAGTGGAAATTCTGGGGCATAAGTTGGCGTTACCAGTCTTAGGTGCAGCAGTGGCCGGTTGCAGGATCAATTTCCAAGGCCGCATGAGCGAAGAAGAATTCTGTTGGTCTCAAGTACAGGGCGCATTGGCGGCCGGTACAGTGGCACTTACTGGGGATGGAGGACACACCGAGATTTTTGCCGCTGGGATCAAAGCTGTACAAGCAGCAAAGGGAGCAGCTATTCCCATTATCAAGCCCCGCCCGCTGCCGGATCTTATTTCTCGTTTGCGCCAAGCCGAAGAAGCAGGAGCCATGGCCGTAGGTATAGATGTGGATGCAGCCGGGCTGATTAACATGCGTCTGTTGGGCCAACCGGTGGGCCCGCTTGATTCAGGGGATTTAGAAATCATTTGCCAAAGCACAAAGTTGCCGGTTATAGTAAAGGGAATAATGACACCCGACGAAGCAGTGATGGCCTGTGAAGCGGGAGCACAGGCTATTGTAGTTTCTAACCATGGCGGCCGGGCATTGGATCACACACCGGGTACGGCCGAAGTGCTCCCCCAAATAGCTCAAGCTGTTCGAGGCCGAATTACTATCTTGGCCGATGGTGGTGTTCGCACCGGCACCGATGTTCTTAAGTTCTTAGCTTTGGGAGCAGATGCTGTTTTAGTAGGGCGTCCAGTGGTCTGGGCAGCTTTTGGGGGTGGGGCTGAGGGTGTCCAGTTATTATACCAGAAGCTGGCAACAGAACTTAAGGTAGCCATGATTCTCACCGGTTGTGCCGCTCCCCAGGACGCGGGAGAGCATTTGTTGGCTGTTCCCAGCCTTAACCAATCTCCACTTATTGATACGCAGAATAACAACTAGGTGGTATTTTAGTTTGCGCTAATATATTGTTTTGCATAGCGGCTAGTATGTACCTGTAAAAGTGGGGGAAGCTATGTCAAGAGTAAGAGCCTAGCTTATCAGCAATAGCCTTACTGGTGAACCGACACTCCTCAACAGGTCTGGCTAATATAAGGTAGCCTTTTTCATACCTTACTTTGTCTTTGTTATGGATAGCCAGCGGTTTCTTGGACCAAATGCAGGTAGGGGTAATTACTGAACGTGCTAGTGGTACCTACGAGGAGGTTTAGACACCAATTAACCAGAACAAGACACCATTATTCGATGCATTAAAAAAGTATATCCAAGCTCACATTACTTCCTTTCACGTCCCCGGCCATAAGCATGGCAGCGGCCTGAAGGAACTTAGGCAGTATTTGGGCCGCCGTGTGTTTCAGCTGGACCTTACCTTGATGCCGGATCTGGACAGCATTTTTGCTCCGCAAGGGGTAATAAAAGAAGCCCAGGATTTAGCAGCCGAAGCTTTCCAGGCTGATGCTGCTTATTTTATCGTCAATGGAACCACCGCCGGGATTCAGGGTATGATTATGGCTGTTTGTCGCCCAGGTGATAAGATTATTCTACCGCGCAATGTTCATAAATCTGTCTTTGGGGCGTTAATTTTAAGCGGTGCAGAGCCTATTTATATGCCAGCAGAAGTAGATTCGGAGCTGGGTATTACTATGGGTGTACAGCTGGATCAAGTAGAGCATGCCATCCGGGCTTATCCCGAGGCCAAAGCTGTATTTGTCCTTAACCCTACCTATTACGGTATGGTTTCAGATTTACCAGCTATGGTTACAATGGCTCACGATTACAATATGGCTGTGCTAGTAGACGAAGCCCACGGTGCTCATTTTGCTTTTCACCCACTATTGCCACCATCAGCCATGGAGGCCGGAGCCGATTTAGCTGCTTTGAGCATTCACAAGATGTTAGGGTCCCTTACCCAAAGCTCGCTAGTAGTTCAGCAGGGGGAACGGCTTGATCCGGCCTATGTAAAGACAGTGCTTAATCTAACCCAGACTACGAGTCCTTCTTATGTGTTGTTAGCTTCCTTAGATATAGCCCGCAAGCAGGCCTACTTTGATGGAGAAAAAATGCTCCGTCGAACTATTAACTTAGCTAATTGGGCGCGGCATGAGCTTAACAGTCTGCCGGGAATATATGTGTTCGGCAGTGAAATGATAGGTCGTCCTGGCTGTGCCAGCATTGACCCTACCAAGCTATGTATTAATGTGCGCGGGTTGGGCCTCAGCGGCCGGGCGACAGAAGAAATCCTGCGACGTGACTGGCGCCTCCAAGTAGAACTGTCCGATCCCGGCAATGTTCTAGCTCTAATTACCATTGGCGATGACAAAAAAAGCGTGCGCAAACTGGTAAGCGCTTTTTATGACATCAGTCGACGTTTTTTCGAACGTTCACTTAAAGAGCGGGAACTTATAGTTCCTGGGATTCCGGAGCTGGCTTTGGTGCCTAAAGAAGCTTTTTATGCTGATAAACGTCCCCACGAGTTTAAAGCCGCTGCTGGCAAAATCTGCGGTGAACTGATCATGGCCTATCCGCCAGGTATTCCTATAATTTGTCCCGGAGAAATTATCACCGAAGAAATCATCAGCTATATTGAGGAACTCAAACAAAAAAAGACTTGGCTCCAAGGTATGGCAGATCCAACATTAGAACATATCCGGGTTATCCGGTAAGAGTGTATTGCTAGCAGTCCCCTTCCAGTTTTCTGGAAGGGGACTGCTAGGTTATAAGATTTAACTAAGCATAGCCTTAATGTCTTCTTCGGCGGTGGTTATAGGCTGAATGTTGTATTTTTCCTGTAGGAACTGGAGTACGTTCGGTGTGATAAAAGCAGGTAGGGTGGGTCCAAGACGAATGTTCTTAATACCGAGGTGAAGGAGAGTAAATAAGATAGCTACTGCTTTCTGTTCAAACCAAGAGATGTTTATACTAAGAGGCAGGCTGTTGACACTGCAATCGAAAGCTTTAGCCAAGGCCACTGCTACTTGGATAGCAGAATAAGCGTTGTTACACTGGCCCATATCCAGCAGGCGAGGGATACCGTCGATTTCGCCCAGATCCAGGTGGTTAAAGCGGTACTTGCCGCAGGCCAATGTGAGGACAATTGTGTCTTTAGGTAGCTTCTCTACGAACTCGGTGTAGTAGTTGCGGCCAGGGCGGGCTCCATCACAGCCGCCGACTAAGAAGAAGTGTCGTATCTTACCGGCTTTTACCAATTCAACAATCTTATCGGCCAGGGCCAGGACAGGCTGATGATGGAAACCAGTCATGATAGAGCCAACGAGGTTGTCGGGGAGTGTCGGCAATGACAATGCTTTGTCAATAAGCGGCTTAAAGTTACGGTCTTTTATGTGCTGAACTCCGGGCAAACGTGCTATACCGCAGGTGAACATTCTATCTTTGTAAGATTCTTTGGGAATGAGCACACAGTTAGTAGTACCAATAATGGCACCTGGGAACTCATCAAATTCTTTCTTTTGGTTTTGCCAGGCACCACCGTAGTTGCCTGCCAGGTGCTTAAACTTTTTAAGCTCAGGATAAGCATGAGCAGGGAGCATTTCGCCATGGGTATACACATTAATGCCGGTGCCTTCTGTTTGTTTCAATAATTCATACAAGTCAAGTAAATCGTGGCCGGTTATCAAAATGCCGGGGCCAGCTTTGGTACCAACGTTAACCTTGGTTGGCTCAGGAACACCAAATCGGTCCACATTGGCTTTATCCAAGATCTCCATTACCTTAAGGTTTATTTTGCCAGCTTTAAGAAGCAGCTCGATATGATTTTCCAGATCGAAATTTACATTGGTAAGGGTAGTAAAGAGTGCTTCGGCTAAGAAAGCATCGACTTCTTCGTCGACAGCGCCGAGTTCCCGTGCGTGGTAAGCATAAGCCGAGATACCCTTTAGTGCATAAATCAAAGCATCTTGCAGAGAAGCTATATCTTCGTTTTTACCACATACGCCGACTTTAGTGCAGCCGGTTCCACCGGCAGTTTGCTCACATTGATAACAAAACATTAATTGCTCCTCCTTCCTAAATATGACATATTTTTCCACTAAAAAGATTTATTCAGTCTTGTTTAAGGTATAAGTCACCTCCCTGTATCTTCGGTTGCATATTTATTATTAAAAGAGCGACATTTTCTAATGATTTGTACAGCCGCATATTACCAAGAAGAGCAATCTGATAATCTGGCTAGAGATGCATCAGCCGTTACTTAATTGCACGTAATTCATCTACCAGATCTTGTAATGTGATACCTGACATATAAGCAGCAATTTTTTCCTCCATATCAATCCAGCTTTTCTTAAGTGGGCATTTGGGCGCGCGAGGGCAACCATTTTTCCCAAGTAAGCAACGGTTCATTACTACTGGTCCCTGCATCACTTCCACTATATTAAGTACAGTAATCTCAGCAGGCTCTTGGGCTAACGAAAATCCGCCCTGTGCACCTCGATGAGATTTAACCATACCGCTTTTAACAAATCGCTGAAGAATCTTTTGTAGAAACTCCAACGGCACTTCTTGGGACTCTGCAATTTCTCCGGCTGTTACCACCTGATTAGCGTGCAAAGCCAAATAAGCCAGGGCTCGCAGGGCGTAATCAGTGTGGCGTTTAATAATTTCCATATATACAACACCTTCTATTCAGGACAAGTTTAATCCAGATTGAGCAAAAAGTCAACGCTACAAAGAGTTGTTTCCATATAATACTTTATAAGATTTATTGATAAATGGTATGACACATTTATTAAAAACTAATCGACCACTAAGGAGGATTTTTCTGATATATGGCGAATAAGATATTACAGAAATGAAACAGTGTTGTGTATTACACAACAAGGAAGAGGTGATCATGGTTCAATGCCCAAATTTATACGTTTTAGCATAGGGGGAAAAATTGGTCAATACGGACTGCTAATGGATCAAGAAATAGCAGAATTAGAAGGTAGCATCTATACCAATTGGACTGTTACTGACCGCCGTTATCCTATTAACCAGGTTAAATTACTGGCACCATGTGAGCCTACCAAGATTGTGTGCGTTGGTACCAATTACAAACAAGTTCTGGCAGCTAAAGAAAAGCCAGCCCCAGAAGAACCGGTTATTTTCCTTAAGCCATCGTCAGCTGTCATTGGGCCAGAAGAT
>JAAYWY010000251.1 GCA_012516165.1 Bacillota bacterium | reverse complement strand
TCCTTGATCAACCTCTGGGCTACCTCACGTGTCTTAGCTAAGCGAGTCTCTTGAGCTAGCTTCTCATAGTACCGGATCGAATCTTTTTCGGCCTGAATGGCCAGATCCAGCACCTCATCCGTTGTTTTCAACTGCTGCACCATCTTAGGCACAGCGTCGGGCTCAGGAAACACCGCGTCCGAAACTAGCTGGCGGAAAAACTTCTCCACCTCTTCATCAAACAAATAGCTGTCATCGTAGTTCCCCTTGTCAGCCAGAAGCTCTTTATATAAGCTGTCAAATACTTCCTTGTGTTCTAGTTCTGTTTCGGCCAAATGGGTAACCAATTCCCGCACCTTATCATTCGTCACATGTTTGGCCGCTTCCAAGTAGAACCGATAACCACTGTCCTCCAACATACCTGCCATTTGCAAGACTTCTAGCTCATCCACTGTATCAACCTCCATCAATTAGTATTAGCTTTAGCTTATTGGGGTAACACAAGTATTTCTAGATTAACCTAACGTAGTTCTTCTTTAAATAAGTTCATCTTTTAACAGCAAATCCCTGCTTTTCCTTTTTATTTTCTCATCGGCCATGTACAGGGGGCTACTTTACTAAGACCTGCTACTTTGTGGTACCATATTCTTAATTCCAGCTGGCACCTAAGAAAACTATTGCTGTAACCTCTTAGCCAGCAGGAACTACGACTTGGATGGCGAATAAAGTAAGTAGCACGCTAGTAGTAACAGTTATCATATAAAAAGAAAGGAGCCTTACCATGGACACAAAAGCAATGTACGCCTTATCTTACGGACTCTATGTCGTTGCTGCCAAGAATGATGACCGTATTAATGGACAGATTGCCAACACTGTGTTTCAAATCTCATCCGACCCGGTAACTGTTGCAGTAAGCATTAACAAACAAAACCTCACTCATGAGTTTATCACTGCCAGCGGCAAATTTTCCGTTTCCATTCTAGCACAAGAAACACCGTTAGAATTTATCGGCCATTTCGGTTTCCATTCCGGTCGTGACCTTGACAAATTTGCCAACGTAAACTGGATAAAAAGCCCGGCTGGGCTGCCGTACCTTAGTGAAAACACTGTATCCTGCCTGGAAGCATCAGTAGTTGACCAGATTGATGTTCATACTCATACAGTGTTCATCGGTACCATTACCGACGCCAAAGTACTAACCAATGCAAAACCAATGACTTATGCCTACTACCATCAAATTAAGCGTGGCACCACACCTAAGACTGCACCCACGTACCAAAAACAAGAAATGCCCCCAGCTGCTAATGATTCCTCTTCCTCAGGCAAATATCAGTGCCAAGTATGTAAATATATCTATGACCCTGAACAAGGAGACCCAGAAAGAAACATTCCTTTAGGTACACCCTTTGACAAACTACCGGTAGACTGGAAATGTCCCATCTGTGGCGCACCAAAAGAAGCCTTTGTTGCACTCTAATCTTACTGCTGAAGCTCGATATTACGAGAGACTTAAAAATGGTTGACAGCACTAAGCCTCTATGATAAAATTTTTAATGTCAAAGGGAGCGGGCCATTAGCTCAGTTGGTAGAGCACCTGACTCTTAATCAGGGTGTCGCAGGTTCGAGCCCTGCATGGCCCACCAAAGAAAGGCAGTGACCGCGCGGGTTTGCGCGGTTTTTGTTTTTGCGAAACATGTTTTGTGGGGTATTGCTGAAGCAGATTTAGCTGATTACGATTAATGTTCTTCAACAAATATTTTATAGATGTCTTGCCTACTAGATAT
>JAAYWY010000250.1 GCA_012516165.1 Bacillota bacterium | reverse complement strand
GGTTCTATTTCTAGCCACACATGACCATATTGTCCATGACCACCAGTTTGCTTCTTATGCTTGCCCTCAATACGAACTGGTTTACGCAGCGTCTCTCGGTAGGGAACACTGGGTGTAGAGGTGACAACCTCAACTCCGAATTTGCGTTTTAATCTATCGACCATGACATCAATATGAACATCGCCCATACCTGATACTATGAGCTCGCGACTCTCAGCATCTTTGCGCAGGGTTAATGTGGGATCCTCTTCCATTAATCGAGCTAAACCTGTGCTTAGTTTATCTTCATCACCTTTAGATTTAGCAGTTAAAGCCACTGAATAGGAAGGTTGGGGGAACTCTAACGGTGGAAGTACCACCGGTACATCACGGCTACAAAGAGAATCGCCGGTACTGGTATCTTGAAGTTTAGCCACTGCTCCGATATCTCCTGCTGCTACAGCTGAAACAGGAATTTGCGTCTTGCCTCGTGGAATAAAAACTTGCCCTACACGCTCGACCTTTTCCCGGTTCACATTATAAATACTGCTATCAGAAGCTAGCTGACCACGATAAACACGGAAGTAGGTCAACTTACCTACAAAAGGATCAGCTACGGTTTTAAAAGCCTGAGCCACTAACGGTTCATCAGCCTTGCATTCCACTATAACTTTTTCCTTATCAGGCCATGTTTCGGCTTCTATCCCCGGTTTATCCAGCGGCGATGGCAAAAAGTTAACCATAGCACTCAACAATTGGCTAGTTCCCTTATTCAAATACGCCGATCCGCATAAGACTGGGAATACTTTTCCTGCAATAGTGCCTTGGCGTAATCCTTGAATAATCTCTTCCTGAGTAAGTTCTTCTCCTTCCAAATATTTTATTGCTAGTTCATCGTCAGTTTCTACAGCAGCTTCTACCATCTTCTCATAGTAGCTTTCAACTAGACCCTGAAGCTCATCAGGAATACTCCCTTCTTTTGTTTCTCCGTTTTCAAAAAAGAAGGCTTTCCTGCTGATCAGATCTACTACACCGCGAAAATCAGCTTCAGCACCAATAGGAATCTGGATGGCCACAGCGTGAGATGACAGCTCGGTCTGAATCTGCTCTAGCACCCGATCAAAATGAGCGTTCTCCCGATCCAGTTTATTAATAAATAAAAGACGCGGCAAATGTTGTTCCTCGGCCAGATGCCACATACGCCCAGTATTTACTTCCACACCGGAAGCAGCGCATACTACCACTAATGCTGCATCGGCTACAGACAGTGCCCCTATAACATCCCCAATAAAATCAGCATATCCTGGTGTGTCTAGCAAATTGAGCTTCAACCCTGCCCATTCACAGGGAATTACCGACGTATTAATAGTTATCTTACGTTTGATCTCATCGGGATCATAATCTGATACTGTGTTGCCTTCGTCAACTTTACCCAACCGGTCTGTGCCACCACAGGTATAAAGAAGTGCTTCTGTAAGGGAGGTTTTACCGGCGCCCCCATGAGAAATAAGTGCCACATTGCGCAACTTGTCCGCTGCATAATCTTTCATATCATATCATTCCCCCTTATCTAATAAAGGCGCGAGCTGTCTCTCGTCCTTGATTCTTTATTAATTCGGTAACAACAACCCTTTTTCCTTCTAGCAATAAATATAAGGCCCTCTAGTAGATATTAGGAAAAGTAGATATCAGGTTAGGAAAGGGTGACAGAAAACCCTTTCCTCTCGGCATATCGTTCTAATGCTAATTCAATTAGCCTATCAATTAATTCTGAATAACTAAGTCCACTAGCCTGCCATAAGCGGGGGTACATAGAAAAATTAGTAAAACCAGGGATGGTATTGATTTCGTTGACAATAACTTCCCCAGTAATCTGATGCAAGAAAAAATCAACCCTGGCCATACCACAGCAATCAACTGCTTTAAAGGCAGCCACAGCTAATCTTCTTACTTCAGCTATAACTTCTGGTTCTAGTGGTGCTGGAATAACAAGATATGACTTGCCATCAGTGTATTTAGCTTCATAGTCGTAGTATTCGTTATGTGCTACAATCTCCCCTACTACTGACGCCTCCGGATTATCGTTTCCCAATACCCCACATTCCATTTCTCGGCCTGGGATAAACTCTTCCACAATTAATTTCCGGTCGTAATAGCTGGCAACATCCAGTGCTCGTTTTAGTTCAATTTCATTGTTAGCCTTACTGATCCCTACACTAGATCCTAGATTAGCCGGTTTAACAAATACTGGGAAATTAAAGGTATCAGTTAACTCTTGGCAGACTCCATTCGGATCTCTTAGCCACTCTTTATTCATCACTACCTTATACCCTGCCAATGGTAAGCCTTGGTCTCGAAAAACACTTTTCATAATAGCCTTATCCATACTGACACTCGACGCCAAAACTCCAGCACCCACATAAGGCACATTACACATTTCAAATAACCCTTGCACTGTTCCATCTTCGCCAAAGGTCCCATG
>JAAYWY010000249.1 GCA_012516165.1 Bacillota bacterium | reverse complement strand
GACTTAGGGTTTCTCTAAGCAGGCCTAACATGCTATCGATATCAGCTGTAACAACACCGCACACCTCGCGATATGCTGCTGTTAAATCACTTATTAGGCCCGATAAGTAGCGAAACTTGGTATCTAAAAGTTTAGACAGCATACGTCCCCAGCCCTGTTTTGTTGCAGCTGGACCTAGCTGGGGATGTGTTTCAATTTGGGTCAGTGCCGCCGCACAAGCCTCCAAACCACCGGCTAATTCTTTCCACCAATTCTGACACCGTATATGAACCACACCTATGCCTCCGGCCAATGCCGTTCCACCAATCATGTTCTGACGCACTACAATTTGGCCACCAGCTGTTAAGTTGGCATGAGTACAACTGCCTGTTACTTCAATGTTCCCACCAGCACAAACTGACATGGTTTCGTCCACATTGCCCCGTACCAATACGTCGCCGTTGAATTTGATATTGCCGCTGGCCAAATTTACTCCACGATCAGCTACCAGGAGTGGATACACCTCTAATTTTCCCCGCGAGAACACCGGTCGGCCGCTGCGCGTAGCCACTGCCTTGAGTCCTTTATTCACTATTTCTACGCCCTCGCCAGCTACCAATTCGACATCCAGCGGTACCTTAGGCCTTATGGGTTCACCGGTGACCGATAGGCCTGGCTGCCCTAGCACTGGTTGATGTTTAACCGCTAGTTCATCACCTGTTTCGACTGTAGGAATAGATCTTAGCTCCCGCCAATCTACCCTCTGCTCTTCACTAGTAGGTAGTTTGTGGTTTTGTTGATCCTCAAATTTTAGTTCAATGCGGGCATCTTGTCCAGGGACAGGTGGTCGCCCTCGGGCCACTATTTTAGACTTGCCAGTACCTTCGGCTGCTAGAGAAGCTATTGCCTGCTTATCAATACCCACAAAAACGCCCTTTTCTCGCAACGCCTGCTCAATTAGCGCCGGTTCCACACGAGGAAACTTAGTTTCTTTTTTGGTCTGCAGCATAAGATGTTGCCGTGGTCCGCTGTTGAGTAAGCAAAAATGCGTCTCGGGAATAATATCCAGCATTGCTTTAGCTTCTAACCCATCAGGGGTAATTTCCACCTTTACCGTGACTTCTCCTGGTTCTGATATAAGTTCCACTTTGATATCATCGCTGCTAGTCACTTCTACTGGTTGAGAAAATTCCTGACCATTCACATATAGTTTAAGTCCTGGTCCCGGCTCAAGTACAGCAGGCTGGCCCCCTCCACTAGGGTCTGTTACTACCACACGGCCTTGGAATACGCTGACACTCCCATCACGCAGAGCTTCTCCATTGGGCAAAGTTTTCCCTCCTCGCTTGCGGCAGGGCCGCGGCCCCACTAGATTTTTTATAGTTATCTCCTGACCTGTTCATAACGTTTCATAACAGCCTTAAAATCTTCCCATACCGGCCGCTTCTTGCGTGGATCTCTAAGTAATGCCGCGGGATGAAAGGTCGGCATAATCTCCAACCCATCCTTAATTACCCACCGACCACGGTCACGGGTAATTCGTAGCCCCGGATCGATCAACGTCTGCGACGCCAAAGCTCCTAAGCATATAACTATTTGGGGATTAATAATCCTGATCTGGGCCTGCAGAAATGGCAAACAAGTCTTAACCTCATCCGGCAAGGGGAGACGATTTCCTGGTGGGCGACATTTTACCACATTGCCAATAAAAACTTCTGATCGCTGAAGGCCAACAGCAGCAAGAATGTTATCTAAAAGCTGACCGGCTTTACCTACAAAGGGACGCCCAGCTTCATCCTCAGCTTGTCCTGGACCTTCACCTATAAGCATGATATCGGCCTGAGGATAACCTTCGCCAAATACCGCCTGGCGGCAACCATCGCGGAGCCGACAAAGACGGCAGGCTGCCACCACCTGGGAAAGCTCTTTTAATGTCTGGGCTTGCTCCCACGGCAAACCGGGCTTAACTGACTCGATATTCTCCAACAAGCTCAATTGTTGTATATTTTCTGTCACCGCAATTCCTCCCTATGCAGTATAATTAGCCACTAATAAGTCAGCTTCCTGCAAAAGGGAAGGAATTTTAACTGTTAGTTCCTTTAACCAATGTAAATTGAAGTGAAAATTGAAAGATATCTAAAAAAAGCCCGTGTAACATCGGTAAATGTTCGCCACGGTTCTTTATCTTCCCGCATAGCCTTTAGAAATACTTGTACTACCTTCGGATCAAACTGTGTGCCGCTACATAACTCAAGCTCCCTAGCTGACGCTGTAATCGTACGGGCCTTACGATACGGCCGGTTTGAGATCATGGCGTCGAAGGCATCAGCCACAGCAATAATACGTGCTCCCAAAGGTATGCTATCACCTGATACACCATCTGGATAACCGAAGCCGTCATATCGTTCATGGTGGCTACGCACCAAGGGCGCTAAATGCTCTAGCCCCACTATTTTTCGTACTACTCTTTCACCTACCACAGAATGTGCCTTCACCTTTTCGTATTCTTTCTTCGTAAGGCAAGCTGGTTTATTAAGTATGGAACCGGCTATAGCTACTTTACCAACATCGTGTAACAAGCCTGCTTGCTCAATGGTTATTACCTCCGCTGGCATCAAATGCATGTGCTGAGCAATGGTTACTGCATAACCGGCCACGCGAAAACAATGAGCATACACCAAGGGATCTTCTATTTCCATCACAGCCGCAATAGTCAAAATTTGTGCTGTATTGTAATGTATGTACATATCATTGCTCCCTTGCACCCCTTCAGGGCAAGAAATATAGCCTTCGGCAGCCTGGCAATCATAGCTAAAAAGCTTTAGATCCATAGCTTTGCGTCGCCTCCTTTCGATGACTTTGCCGTTTCGAGCTTTTTTCGATATCTTCGGATATCTTCGACATTTAAGCGCCCACTTCCTCCCAACAGGGTCGCTTTAAGCAAAAATTAAACTATGCCATACCCTGATCGTTCGCCATGCTAATCTAAATTAGTTGTCAATATCTCTATAATCATTTTATCAGTCTACCAATCCGTGTCTATCGGACAACAGTCTTGGTTTTTTGTGCAACAAAAGACCCTAACTGTAACAGTCAGGGTCCTAAATGTCCTAGAGCTTAGGACAATTATTCATTTAGCATCCTTCCCATGGCATAGCCGGCTTGGGACATAAAATGTTTAGATAAATCCAGGAGAAAAATTACATCCCCGCGGCAAAGATTTAAACCTTCTTCATAGGCCGCTTGGGCCAACGAAACCGACTTGGTAATAAGTCGTGGCTCCTTGCGACTAAGGCGTTCCAAAATGGCCGGGGTCTGATCCTCTGATCCGCCACTTATAGCCACTATTTCTAAATTAGGGCAACCTTTCTCATCCACATAATCTAGATTCAATAGCCAGCGTACTATGCCTTCAATATGTTCTTCATCGTTATGTGCAATGATAAGAATGCTAATGAAGAGTTTTTTAGATTGCTGCTGTTTATTAAGCGTATGCCACAAACTAAATACCAGCATCCATAAACCATATGAAGCTAAGAAAAGAAGTATAACACCAGCAATATGATTTCCGGCCCAAAGCATACATTCACCTTCCTCTCTTGGTCAGGTTATGCCGAGAGCCGGAGTCCTGTGCTTGTTCATGTTGCTGCTTAGAAAAGTCTTTGTCCCTAGTTCAGTTCCACTAATCCTTTACGGATAGCATACAAAGCAGCCTCAGTACGATCACCTACTCCAATTTTACGGAATATACTGGTCACATGGTTCTTCACCGTCTTCTCACTAATAGATAAGGTAGCGCCAATTTGTTTATTACTCTGACCATGGGCCAACAAACGGAGTACTTCTTCTTCGCGAGCAGTCAAGCCGTCT
>JAAYWY010000248.1 GCA_012516165.1 Bacillota bacterium | reverse complement strand
TTATCCAGTCTTGTAATGCCCATTATGCAGGAGTTGGATGTGCTGCTGGTCCCCATTAGGTTAGAAGCAGCCGGTTATACAGTGAGCGAGGCTACATCGCTGTTTGGACAGCTAACGCAGATGGCGCTTACGCTCATTAATTTGCCGGTTATTGTCACTGGAGCATTGGCAGTGAGTCTTGTACCAGCAGTGTCAGCAGCCCAAACGGAAAAAAACAAAGAGCGGCTGCAGCGATACATAGGGACGGCTGTGCGCGTAACTATCTTGCTAGAGCTTCCAGCGGTGGCTGGATTATACTTGTTGGCCACTCCTATTATGGGCTTACTTTATGATTTACCAGAGGCAGGGCCAGTTCTGGCCGCCTTAGCCATGAGCTGTTTGTTTTTAGGGCTTAACCAAACCACAGCTGGTATTTTGCAAGGGCTGGGGCGGAGCGATCTACCAGTATGGAGTTTGGTGGCAGGTGCTGGAGTCAAGGTGGTGTTCACTTATGTTTTTACGGGACTACCAGCTTTAGGTATCAGAGGGGCGGCTTGGGCCACAGTGGTTACTTTTATTGTCGCGGCTATGTTAAATGCCCGTTTTATCAATTCCCTAGTAGGGCTGCCTTGGAATTTAAACGAATTTGTACTCAAACCACTAGGGGCCACTTTGGCTATGGGGGCAGTGGTGATATTTGGTTATAAATTCATGCAGCCGACGCTAGGCAGCAATAAGGCTACACTACTGACAATAGGATTGGGGATTATCAGTTATGCAATATTACTGTTAGCTGTGCGGGCTATAAATCTGGAAGATATAGCATTACTTCCCGGCATAGGCCCCAAATTGGCTCGTTATTTACCTTTGGAGAATCGCAAGAGGAGGTAACATTGTGGCATCAAGAGAGGGTGGAGCTTGTCAAGTACCGCTTGATCCATTAATCGAAGTTATGGCTGCTTTACGTGGGGCCCAGGGCTGTCCTTGGGATAAAGAACAGACCCATCGTACGTTACGCCGCTATTTAATCGAGGAATGCTATGAGGTCATCGAGGCCATAGATGAGAATAATATGCATAAACTGGTGGAAGAGTTGGGAGACTTACTATTGCAAGTGGTTTTCCATGCTCGCCTGGCTGAGGAAATTGGCAGTTTTGATATGAACGACGTTATAGCCGGTGTAGTGGCTAAAATGATCCGTCGTCACCCCCATGTATTCGGAGATATCAAAGTCAAAGACAGCAGCGAAGTGTTGACAAACTGGGCAGCCATAAAAAAGCAGGAAAAAGCGGAAAACGGCCAGGCCTCAGAGGTGCTAGGCGGGGTACCAAGAGAATTACCAGCTCTTCTTAGAGCTTATAAGATCCAGGGACGAGCATCACGAGTGGGATTCGATTGGCCTAGCGTAGAGGGTGCATGGGAAAAAGTGTACGAAGAAGCAGCAGAGCTCAAAGCCGCCGCTGAAAGTGGAGATCATAAGGCCATGGAAGAAGAACTAGGCGATCTTCTGTTCGCCGTGGTCAATGTAGCCCGCTTTCTGGATGTGGAGCCAGAGTTAGCTTTAGCTGCGACTACCGCCAAGTTCGAGAGACGGTTTCATTACATTGAAAGCCAGACTAATGCTAAGGGGCATTGTTTAGAAGAATTATCATTAGAAGAAATGGATATGTTGTGGGAGCAGGCCAAAACCCAAGAAAAACTAACTTAATTCTAGTAATCTAGAAGGAAAATGGCTTTTCTTGGAGAATAAGAAAACAAAGTGGCGGGCAGGAAAAAAGAGGAGGGAAAGTATATGAATAAAACAGATTTGGTTAGTGCTGTGGCTGAAAAGGCAGGATTAACTAAGAAAGATGCCGAAAAGGCAGTGGGAGCACTGTTCGACGTAATTACCGAAGCTCTAGCGAGTGGCGATAAGGTGCAAATAGTTGGCTTTGGTACCTTTGAGGTTCGGGATAGGGCTGCTCGTAAGGGACGCAATCCGCAGACCGGTGAAGTTATTGACATTGCAGCAGCAAAACTGCCAGCTTTCAAAGCTGGTAAAGCCCTGCGCGCGGCTGTTGATAAGTAGCAGATTAAACTGCACTAGAAAGAAGCAAGAGTCAGGTTTCTAACCGGAACCTGACTCTTTGCGTAAGGGTACTCAAAGTCGCTGCAAAGGGGGATACAATATGCGGTTAGATAAATTTCTTAAAGTTTCAAGGCTAATTAAACGCCGCACGTTGGCGAAAGAAGCGGCAGAACGGGGACGTATTCTTATCAATGAAAAAGTGGGAAAGCCAGCCAGCGAGGTTATGGTGGGCGACAAGCTGGAGATATTGCTGGGAGGCCGACGTTTAACAGTGGAAGTTATGGAAACAAAGGAAAATGTCCGGGCTAACGAAGCTGCCAGTTTATACCATGTGCTTGCCGACGAAAGGGTAGAGCAAAAGACCACTGACTATGAATTAGGAGACTAGGATTAGGTTCATACTAGGGACAAGGAAGCCGAACAAAGGAGGTTGTCTTGTTGCTACGGCGTACAAACTTGGCCCTGGTTTTAGTAGTGATATGGACTCTGGTGGTAAGTGCTGGCTGCCTAAAGGGACCACAAAAAGCACCACGGCCGCAGGCTACACCGGCAAAGGAGGGGCCAGTGGCAGTGGCGAGATCAGGTCGTGAACCCGTTTTAACTTTATTTGACAATAAGACTGGGCAGAAAAAAGATATCAAAATGGAGGACTACATCGCTGGGGTAGTGGCAGCGGAAATGGAACCGTCCTGGCCAGTAGAAGCTTTGGCTGCCCAGGCTATGTTGGCTCGTACCTTTACCTTAGAGGCTTTGGAAAGCAAAGGCGGTACACAGTCACTCCATGGTACCGATGTGTCTACTAAGGTAGAGGAATTTCAGGCTTATGATCCTTCGCGTATAAACGACAATGTAAGGAAGGCTGTGCAGGCTACCAGGGGCAAAGTGCTTACCTATGATGGTGAGCTTATTAAGGCCTGGTTTTCGGCTTATGCTGGTCCGCGGACGGCTACGGCTAAAGAAGGGCTCAATTTCAAAGAACCTGAACCACCATATATCAAGAGTGTAAGTAACCCAG
>JAAYWY010000247.1 GCA_012516165.1 Bacillota bacterium | reverse complement strand
GCTGACAGCTGCTCTCCCGACACGAATATAGTCTTAGCAGCCAAACGACTGCCGAAAAATAGCGCTGGCAACTCTTTGGAGCCATCTGCTAAGGTCTGCTCTATAAATCCCTGGCCATAAACTGCTACCGGCGTACCACCGGCGGCGCGGCCACTACCCGGTACCACCTGAGTAATCTTCGGTTCGCTCTTTGGTTCGGCCACATAGGTAAAACCATCTTTCAGCCGGGCTGTAGCCCCATTTGGATTCATCACTACTACATCTAAACTAAGGTCATCTTCTCGCTCCGGTGCGGCCGGAATAGTAAAGATAATGGCGGTACCCTCGTTTATTACTTCGCAGCCAGCTATCTCCTGCCCGCCCAAAAACACCTTGGCCCCACTTAAAAAGCCGCTGCCGTTTATCTGGGCTGGGATATTTACTAAATACGGCCCCTTAGATGGTACGATCGCATCTAACTCAATAGGTTCCACGACATCAGTGTAAGTGAATCCATTGGGAACGGTAGCTACACCACCGTCAGCATTGATCACCGACACGTCCACCGAGCCTGGTTTCTCGGCTGGCGGTATCTCTATCTGCACGTACTGTACATAATCTTCCTTTGCTTTATTAGGATCCGAATCCGGGAACGAATTCACAACTTCCACTGGCTGATGACCTAACAAAACTGTTAGCTGCTGATTTGTTCCATGCCTTAAATTAACACCCCAAATATCCACCACCGTGCCGCCGGTAATCGGTCCTTTGTTAGGGATAATTTGAGTTATGCGCGGTTGTAATTTAGGGTCCGGCAGATATTCAAACGCCTCCGTTAAGGTATGGCTGGCGCCATCCGGATTCAAAACCGTAATATCAGCTTTCTCCCCGGCTTTACCCGGCGGTGAGTACACAAAAAGAGTTGTCTCCGAACTTTTAGCTGTATCCACCTTGGCTGCCTGGTCGTTAAAAAACACTTTAGCACCAGTAGAAAAGCCGCTGCCGACAATCACCACCGGCGTGCCACCGCTGGCACGGCCCATCTTCGGCTCCACGTTTTGTATGTGCGGTTCCGTAGTAATATAACGATAGGTATAAGCATTGTTAGCTGTAACCGTAGCACTATCGGGGTTTACAATCCGTATGTCCACCGTACCTGCGGCATGGGGCGGGGTTTTTACCCGCAGCATAGTGCGACTCTCATTTAGACCCACAACAGTCGCTTTGTCATTGCCAAAGTATACCGTAGGCCAAATCAGCTCTATTCCTGCTTCTTCCTTATCCTCTATGTTCCCTAAACCATATCCGCGAATAGTAACTAGGGTATCACCATCGACACTACCTTGGTTGGGAACGATGGAATGAAATTCCGGCTGGGTTTGAGGACGGACATATCGGAATTTCTTTGGCTGAGATTGACCACCGTCTTTAGTATTGATCACTATAACATCAACACCATCTTTTTCGTCCACCCAATTCTCTGGTGCTGGTGGTGTAACAACTTCCAGGGTATTGTAGTCAATACGCGTTACCTTGGCTGCCGCTTCCCACTTAAAGAACACAGCAGCATCCTGCCGGAAATCAGAACCGGTGATAAGCACCTTGGTTCCACCTGTAACTGGACCAATATTGGGGTCTATCATTTTTATATCGGGGTAAGTAGTGGGTACACGATACTCGTAACCTTTCGCTTTAATGGCGTGTCCAGCTTGGCTATCCTTGTTATCCCTGTCCAAAAATGCATCGGGGTTGATAAGCTCTACATCGACCACCGCATTCTTGTCCATATATGGACCTACCGGCGTCTTAAGTGCTATCTCCGTAGAAGAAAGAAACGTCACCTGCTCCGCCTCTTGGCTGCCAAACTTTACCACTAGCTTTAGATCTTCGTCGTCTTCACCCACTTCGTTTAGCTCTTTAATATACCCTTCAACCTCTGCCGGATCAAGAAAGTCTTTTCCCTTAAGAATCACCCATGTTCCGCCTTTCACCGTTCCCGATGCTGGTGTTACCGAAGTAATTTCCGGAGCGCTAAGGTAAATAAACTTGCCTTCTATTATACCTTCACCACCATCAACGTTTACCACTTTGATTTGGGCCGGACCTGGTTCACCAGCAGGCGTTAGACAGGTAATCACCTTCATTATTTGGTTAGAGTTTTTATCTATAACCGGATCACCATTTTGATCAAGTAGATTTGTCACATCTACCTGCAGCGCTTGGTTCTTGCCTACGTACACTTTTGCCCCACTGGCGAATCCAATCCCAACCAAGGTCAGCACCGTACCACCTTTACTACTGCCAAAGTTTGGGGCAACGTTCTCTATTAGCGGTTGACTGAGTTTATCATAATAATAAAACGCTGCATTAAGTGACGCTTCGCCAAAAGGGTTTACTACCCTGATATCTTGAAGACCAACCTTACCGGAAGGAGTTATTGCTTTGATAATGTCCACATCTTGCTTTTTGATCTCTATAGACCTTATCTCAGCTGGTTCTAAGCCAACAAAAACCATTGTCTCTTTTTTTCTTATATCTTCGTCTTGGCTCCAATCAAAGTTCTTACCAGTTATTTCAATGACAGTACCACCACCAATAGGGCCGCGATTCGGTGTTACCGCCATTAGATGCAACAGATTGCCACGGTAGGTAAAACCCTTTTCTAGAACACCTGCCGCCGGCGTCTGTCCCTCCTCCAAAGCCGGGTTGACAACCCACACAGGTACCATTCCCGGAGCTTTTGCTGGTGGGATAAGAGCTTCAATATACATAAGAGGTACTGTATCCTCACCATGTTTATGTTCGTCAGGATCTTGAATTCCCACATACCTTACTTCCGCCTTATTTTCCGGCTTTAGATCACCAAAATACACCTCCGGTAAAGACTCCTGCCGAGTCTCGAAATAGTGGCCGTAAACATACACCTCCACACCACCAGCCAGCGGACCTTCGGCCGTTTTTGTTTTGGGATTAACTACGCTTTCCACTATTGGAGTTCTCTTGGGTGGTTCATATATGTAACCAGCAGGTAACTCTGCTGATTCATATATTTCGATTTCATGCGGGTTTCCGTTCTCATCTTCTATTTCTTCCGTGCGAGTTATGCGCACAACTACTGTCTGTGCACCCAAAGCACCGCCTAGCGGTGTAGTTACACTTATCGTTCTAGAATCCAAAATTACAGGCTTATAACCAAGATTACCACCAAACAACACTTCTACTGTCTTTATCCGGTTATTATCGGGGCGTTCGTCCGGTTCTAGGAAATTAGCACCACTAATAACAACGTACTTATTCTCATCAATAGGGCCCCGATTAGAAGTGACTCCGGTAATTAACAGCAACTTATCGGGAATTTTGTATTGAAAGCCGTAATTTGTTTTAACCTTACCACCGTCAGGGTTGATAACTTCCACCGAACGCCATCCGGCCTGCCCGGCTGGGGTGATAGCTCGGATTTGATTCACGCTCTCTACTAATACATCTGTGCAATCCTGGCCATCAATTAATACTCGGGTGGGATTGGTTTCGTTCCCGGCTAGAAAATCGCCTCCCGTAATAACAATTTCGTCTCCCCCATCGACATGGCCTACGTTAGGAGTAATTTTATCGATGGTTGGTTGGCTTGTTTTTTCTTTGAATGTAAAACCATTGAGTTTTACATAAGACTTCTTTGAATCATTTTTGTCATATACTTCTACTGCTACCAAACCAGGGGGGCCATTTTTTGTCGTAACAATAATTTCCGTATCGCTGTTCCATTCTATTTCATCGAGATCCTGCCCACCTATGCGAACGCCCACTCTATCTTTAGGGGGAAAATTTGTTCCTCGGATAGTAACACAAGTCCCACCTGATGTAGGTCCATAGTTAGGCGAAATATAGGAGATTGTTGGTGTAATAATGTATTCAAATTCCCCTGTGGCCTGGGCTAAATCAGCATTGGCAATGATAATATCGCTTTGGCCTACGTTTCCTGGAGGTGTGCTAATCACTATAGTCTTATGATCGGCTGAAACTGATTTTATATGAGCGAAACCTAAGCCCATTTGCACCCGGACTCGATCAGCTGTGTCAAATTCGTCGCCTGTAATTGTTACTAAAGTCTCACCAATTGTAGATCCATAATTTGGAAAAACATCGGTTATTATCGGCTGGCTGATCCGATATCGTAAAGTAGTAGCGGCATTAGCAGCAAGCAGCGCCTGTTGTCCATCAGGGTTAATAACTTTGATTTCTTTGCCGCCAACAGTACTTCGTGGTGCAATAGCTGCTATTTCAGTGATTCCCTCGGAACCTTCTTTAGTGCTGACTCGTATGTCTTTTATTTCTTGTTCCCCTATAAACAATTTTAAACCTGGTTGGAACTGTTTCCCTTCCACCACTATAGGATAACCACCAAATGTAGGCACCAAATGGTACTCCATATTAGATTGTTCAAGGCCAGAACGATAAGCTTTGGTTATTTCTGGCGCACTAAGTACTGTTAATGCCCCGGGTAAAGTAAAAGTCTGACCTTCATTAGTCTTTACCATTATGTCTACCTTACCGGGATTCGTCAGCACGCCTTGAGGTATCAAAAACGAAACTTGGGTATCCGAGCGATCAGAAAGCTCCGTTAAAGCTTTTCCTCCAGCGAAAGCCTCTGTTACATTAGATAAACCTAAACCATAAATATATAAACGAACACTCTCCCCCGACTTGATCTTGTCAGGAGTTATCCGCGTGATTACTGGGCCTCCTGCCGCCCGCGCTGGCAGTGGTTGTACTATTGTCGTCAACAGTAGTAAACTAAGAATAAAAGCGATTGTTTTTTTCATATATATCAATTATGTCAACCTCCGCTAGGATCTATTGTGGCGAAATTTACCCGTAATCTTTTTATCGGCGTCTGGTCTTTATTGGTTTAGAGCTAAGACAATTTTTATCTTTGGTAGT
>JAAYWY010000246.1 GCA_012516165.1 Bacillota bacterium | reverse complement strand
TCCCGTATGCTCACAAACATAGTCCAGATCAGGACCGAACTTTCCACCGTAACAGACAGGTATCACGGTGATTTCCGGTGCGGGCAAGTCCAATTTCCCTAGGCCTTCTATCAGTTGAAGCAAACGTCCTTCCAGTACTTCTGGTTCCACCACTAGGGGGTCAAAGTACACCAACACGGACCGGTAGGTGGGAACTAATTCTACTACCCCGGCCAGGGATTCTGCTTCTAAGGCCGCTGTGAGTGCACGGACACGAGCGTTGATTTCCGGTGCAATTTCGTTACCGAACTCCACCACTAGGGCCTTGTCTCCAGCTGGGAGTAGCCGCGGTTGTTTGTACATCCGCTTCGCCTCCTAGAGAGTTATTTCTGCCACAGTGCGGCCATGCCTTTTAGCGAAGTAATACCCATGTATAAAGTAACGGCAGTTACAATAATGCCAAATATTAGTAACCAGGTAGGATGTTTATAGTCACCAACAATATCTTTTCTTCGCGAAGCAATTAATATTGTACTCAAAGTGACAGGTAAAATAAGGCCATTTAACGAACCTGCCAATACCAGCAAAGTGACGGGCCGTCCAACAGTGACGAATAATATGGTAGACGCAGCAATAAAACCAATAATCCATTTAGACACATTCTGGCCGATAGTGGAAAAGAGGGTGCGCAAAAAGGAAACAGAAGTATAAGAAGCCCCTACAACAGAGGTAATGCCAGCTGACCATAACACAACACCGAAGAATTTATAACCCAACATACCGGCACCGATCTGGAAAGCAGAAGCCGGAGGATTGTTGGGATCTAAGGTTGCTCCAGTGGAGACAACACCTAAGATGGCCAAAAATAGCAACACTCTCATAATACCAGCAATTATCATACCGTTGATGGCACTGCGGTTGACTTTATCCAAATTGCTAGCCCCTGATATACCAGCATCCAGCAAGCGATGGCCACCGGAGAAAGAGATATAGCCACCTACGGTCCCGCCGACCAGCGTGATAATGGGTAACAAGGAGATCTCAGTAGGAGCCACCATACGCATTAGTCCTTCGCCAATGGGGGGCTTGGTAACAGCTGTGACGTACAAAGTAAGAGCAATCATTAAGAGACCAAGGTACTTGGTAAAGGAATCCATAAGACTGCCAGCTTCTTTAGAGGAAAAGATACCGATACCAATAAGAGCAGAAATAATAGCCCCGATTTTTAGATCTAAGCCAAAGAGTACATTGAGCCCCATAGCGGCACCACCGACGTTACCGATGTTGAATGCCAGACCACCTAAGGCAACGAGAAAGGCTACTACATAGCCAAGGCCGGGCAGCACTTTGTTGGCGATATCCTGGCCGCGCAGACCGGATATGGCGATTATCCGCCAAATATTAAGTTGAGCGCCAAGGCTCAAGATAACTGATACTAAGATAACAAAAGCAAAGTTGGCTTGGAGCTGTTCGGTGAACAAAGCTGTTTGAGTCAAAAAGCCGGGGCCGATGGCGGATGTTGCCATGAGGAAGGCAGCACCTAATAATGCACTGGCAATACTCCGTTGGTTTTCGGATTCTTG
>JAAYWY010000245.1 GCA_012516165.1 Bacillota bacterium | reverse complement strand
ACCTTAGAAACACTCAACCTTCCGCCTAAGTTGGTACGAAGGGCTAGTATCTGTGCTTACGAAGCGGAGATGAATATTATTATCCATGCTTATAGTGGTAGGTTAAGCCTAAGGGTAACAGCAGATGAAATTACCATAGTGGCCGAAGACGAAGGCCCAGGAATCCCTGATGTGTCACAGGCCATGGAAGAAGGTTTTTCCACTGCAACAGCTGAAATCCGAGAAATGGGCTGTGGGGCTGGCTTGGGGCTACCCAATATGCGAAGGTGCGCTGATGAATTTTCTATAAATACCAATTTAAATCAAGGCACAAAGGTAAAAATGACCATCCACCTGCCAAGTGAGGGATAGACATGGAATACTTCCACTCTGTGCGATTAGACAGGGATAAGTGTAAGGGATGTGTAAATTGCATCAAACGTTGCCCGGTGGAGGCTATCCGCGTCCGGTATGGTAAAGCCGAAATTATTGAAGATCGGTGTATCGACTGTGGTGAGTGTATTCGAGCTTGTCCCAACCATGCTAAGTATGTGGAGCGAGATTCTATCCATGATCTAACTCAATTTAAGTATACGGTGGCATTACCAGCGCCGTCCCTATACGGTCAATTCCGTGACAATGTGGGAACGGGGCGAATTTTGGCTGCCATAAAAAGTTTGGGGTTTGACGATGTCTGGGAAGTGGCCTTGGGAGCTGAAATTGTAGCTCAGGCGACATATGAATATTTTCAGACCAACAGGCATTTAAGACCGCTGATCTCTTCGGCATGCCCGGCGGTGGTGCGACTAGTGCAGGTACGCTTCCCAGCGTTGGTGGATCACATTATACCATTAGAAAGTCCTATGCAGGTTACAGCTTCTTTGGTACGTCAATTAAAGGTTAAAGAAACCGGCTTTGACCCACAGGAAATTGGATTATTTTTCCTTAGCCCTTGCCCGGCCAAGGTGACGGCGGTAAAAAACCCGGTAGGGGGAGTACTGTCTGAAGTTGACCGGGTGTTAGCTGTTACCGATATTTATGGGGAGCTGCTGCAGAACATGCGGCGGGAACAACCGGGCCTGATTAGAGCTGATCGCAGCGGCATTGGCTGGGGCAGTTCTGGCGGTGAACAGGCGTCTGTTGGGATAGAAAATTCCTTGATTGTAGATGGTATTCATAATGTCATTAGCGTGCTAGAGGAGATTGAGCTGGGGCGACTGGGCGATATAGACTTTATCGAAGCTCAAGCTTGTCCAGGCGGTTGTGTGGGCGGAATTTTGAATGTTAACAACCGCTTTGTAGCTGGTGTTCGTCTTAAACATTTAGTAGGCGATTTGCCGGAAAGTCGGCCGCTATCTGAACGCCTAAAGCAGCTTGATATCTCAGAAATAACAGTACCAAGTATCAAAGTGGAACCGCGACCTATTGTCCGCTTAGACCGCGACCTAAAGGTAGCTATGCAGAAGCTGCAGCAGGTTAATGAACTGCTGGAACGACTACCGGGGCTGGACTGTGGCTCTTGTGGTGCCCCTACCTGCCGGTCTTTAGCTGAGGATATTGCCATAGGTAAGGCCCAAGAGACCGATTGTATCTTTAAGCTTCGCGAGCGGATAATGAGTTTAGCTTTAGACACTTATAACTTAGCCCAGCTGGTGCCGCCAGCTATGGATACCCGACGGGCTAATAAGGGGGGAGAGAAGGATGCAGCTGGTTCAACTAGTACAGAACCCGGAACTCAGCCTTAGTGTTAAGGCTGGACGAAACCAGCTTGATCGGGTCGTAAAAGGCGCTTATGTTTCTGATCTGCTTAGCCACGTGATGGCTCGAGCCAAGGAAGGTAACTTATGGGTGACTATCCAAGCACACCAAAATATTGTAGCCGTGGCGGCGCTGCTGAACTTATCAGGGATTATAATTGCTGGCGGGATTGAACCCCAAGCTGACACCCTAATTAAAGCTGAAGAAGAAGGCATACCCATTCTTACTACTAATCTTAGTACGTTTGAGGTGGCAGGCCGACTATATGCCTTGGGAATTAGAGCCGAGGACGATCATGTACAGGTGGCTGAAAGCTGATCTCCATGTGCACACGGTGTTGTCGCCCTGTGCAGAGCTGGAGATGGGCCCGAAGGGATT
>JAAYWY010000244.1 GCA_012516165.1 Bacillota bacterium | reverse complement strand
GGCGGCTGTGCTAGAGTTTGTCCCACGGGAGCCATACAAGAGGAGCCTAATAGGCTGGGTGCAGTGTCCATTGGAACTGCCGATAATATAACGTTTGTAGAAGGGCGGATTGATGTGGGCACGCCCTTGGCTGTGCCGGTGGTAAAGGCGGCTAAGCGAGAAATAGACGATGCCGGTATTGTTATCCTCGATGCTCCGCCGGGCACATCTTGCCCAGTGGTGGCCACAGTGGCTGGATGTGATTACGTTCTCTTGGTAACAGAGCCCACACCTTTTGGTCTCCATGATCTTAAGCTGGCAGTGGAATTAGTACGAGAGCTGAAAATTTCCTGCGGGGTAGTGATAAATCGGGCCGATATCGGTACCGGAGAGGTAGAAGAATATTGTCGCCGAGAACAAATACCGGTGCACATGCACATCCCTTTTGACCGCCGCTTTGCCGAGACCATTGCCTACGGAGGGCTGTTGGTAGAAACCTTTCCCTCCTGGCGCCCGAAGTTTCACTTGCTGTGGCAACAGGTGCAGGAAGGGGTGAAGGCATGAAGCAACTTCTTATCCTAAGTGGCAAAGGCGGAACCGGTAAAACTACCGTGGCCGGTGTTTTTGCTGCGCTGGCCACCAACAAAGTCCTAGCCGATTGCGATGTGGATGCGGCCGATTTGCACCTATTGCTGGCCCCGGAAAGGTTAGAAACCCATAATTTCGCTGCTTTGCCCGGAGCCCAAATCAATCCTTCCTTATGCACCGGTTGTGGTACCTGCGCCTTTGTTTGTCGCTTCGATGCTGCCGGGGCCGGGACTGACGGAAAATATGCCATCGACCCCTATTTGTGCGAAGGATGCCGTGTTTGTGTTTCCGCTTGCCCCGAGGGTGCTATCTCTCTAGAAGAAAGGATAGCTGGGCAGTGGTTTATTTCCAATACCAGATTTGGGCCTCTGGTTCATGCGCGGCTAAAACCAGGGGAAGAAAACTCCGGTATGCTAGTGGCCAAGGTACGACAGGCAGCTACCCAAAAAGCCGAGCAGGAAGGCTGCAATTTGGTCATAGTGGATGGCCCGCCGGGAATTGGGTGTCCGGTAATCTCGTCTTTAAGCGGCATCGACCAAGTTCTTATCGTAACCGAACCTACCGTGGCCGGTAGGCACGACTTGGAACGAGTCATAACACTAGCCCGTCATTTTAATATTCCCATCCAAGTAGCAATAAACAAATGGGATCTAGCACCGGAAAAAACCCAGGAGCTAAAGGAATATTGTGCCGGTGAGAACATCCCGGTTGCGGGACTGATCCCCTTTGATGAAGAGCTGGTCAAAACTACGGCGGCAGGGGTGTCGGCCGTAGAAGCAGGCTCAACTCCGGGAACCAAAGCCTTAGAGGCACTGTGGGAAAATGTTTATCAGACCATAAAGTAAAAAACCAAGTTCGAAAAAAGAGACTGTACCTTGAAGTGATATACTTCAGTAACAGTCTCTTTTTATATTGCATGAAATAGATAAATGCTCGGTAGCAACTTGCGTTCTAGCATAAAAAACAATAAATAAAGGAAAAAGGCACTTTATACGGAATTATTTAAAAGAAAAGCAGGTTGATAAATAAGAGGAAGATTAAAGTTGCTTAGGGCATTAAAACACTTATTTACTTATTTTAGGGGGAGATCATGCTGAGCCAATTTCAGGAACTGGGGCAGTACTGCAAAGAGACTTTTGATTTAGTAGTACAGCATCCCTTTTTATTTGTACCGCGCCTTATTTTTTTCGGCGCTAGTATCATATTAATGCTACTGGTTATGGGAACGGTGTGGTTGGCCGCTCCTGTCAATGGCCTTCCCATGGTTCTGGGGGGTCTGGCGGCGTTAGGCATGGCAGTGGCTGCTGTTTTGCTGGAGGCAGGGCAACTGAACTTACAGCGAGCAGTAGTGCAAGGCGAACCGGTGGACAAAGAGACTTTCTGGGAAGGGATCCCTCTTTATGCCGGACGGATGTTCGGCGGGATTTTGCTTATGGTACTCATCAGTTTACTTGTGGGCGTGGTACTGATCCCGCTGGCACTGGTGCCCGGTCTAAATTTTTTGGTGGCATTGTTGGCTCCGCTAGCTATGCTGGTGCTGATGACACTGTTTTCCCTGTGGGAAGCCAGCGTAGCTTTAGACGATACTGGTGTGCTGGAAGCGTTTGGGGAGAGCTACCGATTTGCTCAGAGCTTCTTTTGGCCCCTATTGGTGGTCACTTTTGTGCGTAGCTTATTTGATAACAACAGCAGCGGGGGCCAGCATAACAATCGGCCAGGAGTTAGTTTTTCTGTGGGGCCAGCTCGTTTTAGTGCGCCATTTAACATGGGCCCTTCAGTGGGAGCTGGGTTGGTAGCCGGTATGGGGATAGTAGCTGTCATCTTTGCCATCCTGTCGACTCTGGTAACCGTCTATTTGGATCAGCTGCTGCTGGTTATTTATAAACAACGATCTCTTTAGGCATCGTGTTGTGATGCCATGTATCACCAGAAACCAAATGTGAGGATGAATAGTTTTAAGGGGTGTTAAAATGCGACGACACGTAACCTTGTACAACGTAATCTTCCCCTTATGGTTTTTGCTGTTCTTTCCCTTTTTCCCGCCCCTTTTCTTAGCGGCGGCGGTAGGTAATTTAGTAATTGACGGAGCTGTTATTACCTTATCATTGCGGGCTTTCCGGCAGCAATTAGAGAAAGGGGCGCTCCGCTCCTATATACTCAAGGCCTGGTTATTTGGTTTTTTGTTTGATTTTATTGGAGCAGCTTTGCTGCTGGGAATGGAACTCTTGAATCTGCTTGAGCCAGGTTCCTTTTATACCATTTGGGATAGTCCGATAACGGTAGTAGCTTATTTGATCGTTATTACCCTAGTCGGGGCTGCTATTTATATAGCTAACCGCCGACTTTCTATTGGAGCCGGTGTCCCGGCTAACGTAGCTCATAAAGTAGCCCTTAATATGGCCATCATAACGGCACCCTGGGTGTTTCTAGTGCCTACATCCCTTTTTCACCATTCAATGTTTTAGACCCGGATCTTGTTTCCGTAATGGCCTGAAATGTATAACTCACGTACCTACTGGTAGGTGCCGACAGACTGTGTACAAAGTTGCAGTATGAAGGCAGTTAAAACTGTCATCCTGAGCGAAGCGAAGGATCTAAGATGCTTCACTTCGTTCAGAGCGACATGCTGTTGCTGGAATGTTTGTAGAGGCCTTTATACAAGCAAAAGGGGGCATGATCAATGCTGACTCATCTCAAAGGCCGTACTTATGTTCTCGCTGGGCCGGTGAATATTGGCTTGTATTTTCATGACAATGGTACAGCCACAGCAATCGACACTGGCCTGGACGATAACAGCGGGCGGCGTCTGCTCAAAGCGGTAGAGGAAAAAGAAACCACAATAGGCCATCTTATCAATACCCACAGCCATGCCGATCATTCAGGCGGCAATGCCTTTGTCCAAAAGAGGACAGAGGCCATAACGTGGGCTTCGCCCCTGGAGGCAGCGATTATTGAAAACCCCTACTTAGAGCCGTTTTATTTATGTGGTGGTGATCCGTTTGCCCAGCTAAAAAACAAGTTTCTCATGGCCAAGCCGTCACGGATAGATAAGAAACTCGGCGAGAATAACCCTGAACTGGAACCGCTAAAAATAATACCCCTGCCGGGACATGCGCCTGGTCAGATAGGGGTCTTAACACCGGATAATGTTCTTTTTTGCGCCGATGCCTTCTTTCCCTTGGCCACGTTGGACAAGTATTACCTACCCTACTTTGCTCAGGTGGGAGCTTCTTTGGCTACCCTAGATAAACTAATGAATTACCCGGCTGAATTCTATGTTCCAGCCCATGGACATCCCAGCACCGATATAACCGAAGTGCTCATGGC
>JAAYWY010000243.1 GCA_012516165.1 Bacillota bacterium | reverse complement strand
TTTTAATGCCGAAGAGCAACTCATGAAGGAAATTGGTTACCGCCGGTTCCTGTCGCACAAAGTACAGCACGACGATTTCAAAGAAGAGCTGGCCGCCGTGGATTTGCACAAGCTGGATACCGATCAAGAAGCCTATCTTAGTAGTATTCTCAATTTCGTTGTAACCTGGATCGAAAACCATATTCTTAAGGTTGACAAGCAAATTACTGCTAATAATTGAGCCTGTATTGCAGTGTGCTTTTTCTTTTTAGGGAATCGGTTCGCCAAGGTTATATTATATAAAGAACTATTGTCCGCCATGTGATCTTGTATATTTTACAGCTGTATAGCACCTCAGGGAGGGTACTGCCATTTTTAACATGCTCTTTGACTTTATACAGTTTACCAAAGACTATTGCGACCGTCATCCCCAAAGCTCAAAAGGTGCCGTGGCCGCCGCTGTAGCAGCCCATTTTAACTTGCAGAAAGACCGGTCTTTGTATGTGTGTTCTTCTTTTGCTGTGCGGTTTTCCTATTCCAGCAGCAGCTCATTTTCCAATGTGGTACTATCGCTTAAAAAACTGCACCAATACGATGACATCCCAGTGGTAGTAGTGGTAGTGCGGCCTACGGGTGTCGAGTTTTTGCTGGCTAACTCTACCTTTATCAAGAAAATAAGCCATAGCTCGCACCGTCTAACCACCGATAACATTTGCGGTAGTTTTCTCGGCAACGATATTATCCGGGAATACGATGGTATTCCCAACCGGCCGGAGCGTTTCGAAGAACTGTTTAACATACACCAAGAATTTACCTGGCAGGAGAACTTAGAAAGGATAGTGGAAGCTACCAACAACATTGCCGCCACCAACCGGCGCTTTACTCCTACCGACGTGGGCGTGGCTAACATCCTGCGCTCCGCCGAACTGGCCCGCGATTTGTGTGCTGATCCGGAGTATCAAGCTATAGGCACCAAGCTTCAGCAAATAGTTATAGAAAATCGTGATGCCATCCTCCAAGCCGCCGCCATTGACAATGTTAATTTGCGGGGCAATAAGATCGAGCAGATCATTACCCAGGGCGGCAATAGCCATGGATTACAGGATTCAAGCGTGACATTAAGCAGTGGAGTTCGCATTTTAATCGATATCAAAAGCAAGATGCTAGATGCCGCTTCTGCTCCCAAAGCTTATAATATTGACAAATTCCTGGAAACTTTAGCCAGCGGCAATACCGTAGTATCATTCTTTTTTGTCGGAGTTGATCGGACCAATAGCAGCGTGGTAACCGCTCTCACTTCAGTGCTCGATGCATCACTACTTGATGCCACCAGAGTTCAGTTCCATTGGGCCGGGCGCAATTCCCGCGGCGTTACCCAGCTAACCGGAGATTGGTCCACCGTTTTTACCGAGCCCGAACAAGTAGACGTAAATAAAGCCCAGGAATTTCTTAACCAGTTGATAAAGTTGTAGATTTGAAGGTTATCATACAGTCTGCCGTCTTTATGAAACTCATTGAAAGGAGAACAGTTAAAGTGAGCGAAATTGGACAACGTGCCCAGGCGATTTTTTTAGCCGGTGCCAACTGTGCTGAAGCTGTTTGGCAAGCGTATGCCGAGGAACAAGGGCTTGACTTGGAGGAATTAAAACTAGGCAACCGCCTAGCTGGTGGGTTCGGTGGTGGAGCAGGCGTGGAAGACTTATGCGGTGCCGTTGCCGGCGGCATCACAGCATTGGGCTATCTTTATGGACGTGGCCCGGAAGAACCCCGAAACCCCAAGCTAAAAAGCAGCTGTCAAAAATTTTGTCAGCAGGCAGAGAAAGAACTCGGTTCCTTGCATTGCCGTGATTTGCGTGATCCCGACAACAGAGGACGCTGCGGCCTAATAGTGTCCAAGATTGCTCAGATGCTTTGGGAGCACACGGGCTGTTCATAATAGGCGGCAACATTATCAAAAGAGGACCTGGTACTTTTAGACGTGCGTACAGACAAAACAGCAAAACGCCAGCACTTAGAATATTTTTAAGTGCTGGCGTTTTGCTGTTTTGCCAACCTGGAGACAACGGATTAATAAAAAGTATTACCAAATATGTCGAGCAATGTCGAGTAATATAAAATAACGCTTCCATAACTTACGCCTATGCATTTCCAGGGCCCTTAATCGAAAAAACAGATCAAATATGATTACAGCGGGCCTTTGGATAAGCCGAGCGGCAAATGGTATAATCCAAATAACACAAAAATAATGCAAAATAAAATAATCATAATTATATATCAATTACCCATAAAAAGGAGGGGATGAGACAAATGAAGTTATTAAAAAAAGGGTCCATTCGGCGAACATTAGTGTCGATGCTGTTATTGTTTGCTATCCTGCCATTAGTGGTGGTAAGTGTGAGTAATTATCGGCTGACAACAACAGGCTTGAACCAAGATAATGAAATTAAGATAATACAGTCAGCCGATACCTTGGCCAAAGTAATAGACTCGTGGTTGGAAACAAATATTTCTAATCTTCAAAAAGCAGCACAGGACCCGGTTTGGCTAACGACTGATTTTGATAAAATGATGGAAATGCTAGTTCAGGTAGATGCTAGCAATGCGGCGGTAGATTCCTGCTTTTTTGTTGATGCTGACGGTAATTTTATTGATTCGACTGGGGCTAGGGGAACAGTAGCCGAGCGGGATTATTTCCGGCAAGCTAGCGGGGGACAAGCTGCTATTAGCGATGTCATGGTAGATAAGGTTACCGGCAATCAGGTTGTATTCATGGCTGTTCCTGTTGAGGGAGGAACCGGCCGGGTGTTAGCTTGGGGAATAAAAATTGATGTTATGTTGGAGTGGGTACATGCTGCTAAGTATGGAGAAAGCGGTTATGCTAGTTTATATGATAATAATGGTCTTTGCTTAGCACACCCTGATCAGAAGCAAGTGCTGAATTTTAATTTATTTAACGCACCAGAAAGCATAACCAAAGCGGCTAAGGCAGCCTATGAGCAAGCAGGAACTACTGTTCAGTATTATGAACTTGATGGAGTAGCTACTACGGCAGCCATGGCTCCAGTTCCGAGCACTAATTGGTACCTGGTTTTAAGTGTTCCAACAGCGGAACTGAATGTCTTAGCCAACAATCTTTTAAAACTAAACTTATTGATTGCTGGCGGTACTGCTGTGCTTATCATAATATTGGCCAGTATCTTCAGCAACAAATTTGCTCAGCCCATCTCGAGGTTAGCTGAATACGGCAGCAAATTAGCCGAGGGTGACCTGACCATAAATATTGACGTTAAGGCTGATAACGAAATCGGCGTGTTAGCCGAAACCTTTAATACGAGCATAAGTTCCCTAAGAAAATTAGTTAAAAACATAGTAAGCATAACAGCGGAACTGACAGGTTCCTCACAAGAATTAAGCGCATCTGCAGAACAAACACAACAGGCATTGGAACAGGTGAGTAATACCTTGCAAGAAATTGCCCAGGGTGCCACCGAGCAAGCCATGTCAGCTCAAAAGGCTGTAGAGATGGCAACTCAGGTTGATCAGGAGGCAGACAAGGCAAGCCAGGAAACAACAAACCTAACTGCAGCAGCCGAAGAACTAGAAAAATTGGCCAACAAGGGTCAAGAGGTGATGAAAAATCTTATTGCTCGGACAAAAGAAAACTCTGCTTCTGGCGCTAAAGTGACTGAAGCAGTTAACGGGATGGCTGAACAAACAAAAGATGTGGCTGCTATTTTAGATACTATCACTAACATTGCCGACCAGACTAACCTGCTGGCCCTAAACGCAGCTATTGAAGCAGCACGGGCCGGGGAACATGGGCATGGGTTTGCTGTAGTAGCCGACGAAGTGCGCAAACTGGCCGAAAGATCAGGAAATGCCACTAGAGAAATTGCCCAGATTTTAGACAAGATCCAGGCTAGTGCTGATGACGCGGTGGATGAAATGAACGCTGCTAATGAAATTACAAGTAATCAGGTGGATGCTATTGAAGAAACCAATAATGCTTTAAATAGCATTTATGATGCCGTTATTCAAGTAAAGAACAGCGCCGAAAACGTAGCTCGGGTGTCTGAACAAGTAAAAAAACAAATTAAAGGAATAACAGATGCCATCGAAACCATTGCCGCTGTATCAGAAGAAAATGCTGCTGGCACCGAAGAACTATCTGCCAG
>JAAYWY010000242.1 GCA_012516165.1 Bacillota bacterium | reverse complement strand
TTAATCGGTGGTATGAGCTGGGAAAGTACCAGCGAGTACTACCGAATTATTAACACTACTATTGGAAAGCGGCTGGGTGGTTTTCATTCAGCGAAATGTATTTTGTATAGTGTGGATTTTCACGAGATAGAAAGATGCCAGTCTAATGGCGAATGGAGTACAATTGCCCATACGTTGTTCCAGGCAGCTATTTGTTTGGAGAGGGCAGGCGCTGATTTTGTGTTGCTGTGCAGCAATACCATCCACAAAGTTGCTGATGAAATTCAAAGCTGTCTTTCTGTGCCTATTGTACATATAGCTGATGTAACAGCCGACGAAATAATTAAAAGGTCGTTTACTAAAGTGGGACTTTTGGGAACAAGATTTACCATGGAAGAAGATTTTTATATCGATAGATTGATCCGTAAAGGCCTTCAGGTAGTTATCCCTGAATTTGCCGATAGAAAAATAGTAGATAGCATAATTTTTAATGAGCTATGCCGAGGCAGTATTAAGCCAGAATCAAAAAGAAAATACCTGGAAGTTATTAATGAGCTGAAAACAAAAGGTGCTCAGGCAGTGATCCTGGGCTGCACGGAAATTGGGTTGTTGGTTAACCAAAACGATACCAGTGTACCGCTGTTTGATACATCTTATATCCATGCTTATCAAGCTGCTATGTTGGCTTTGGCCTAAACAAGCTAATGACAGACACCTTACCTAAAGTAAAGGAACCGGCTTATTTATTAGATAGTGCAGTGGGGTAGATATTGTGGCCAAAGAGAGTAAAAGGACTAACGGTATTGACATGAGAAGAAGTCCGGTATATACTATTGTTAACATTAAAGCATACATGCATTTAAGCATACAAAGGTAATAGTTACGGTGATACCTCAAAGGCTCATGGAAAGGAGAATTGGATGGTAACAATTAATTTTAGAAGGAAAAGGAGCGGTGTTCCTGTCCTAACAAAATATGAAATCGATACTGTTGCCGAAATCCTCCTACAAGACTACAATCCGCAAGTCCTTTATGAGCCGGGGGCCTTAGATATTGAGCATTTTTGCGAGAATTATGTTGGCTTGGAAATGGATTATCAGGATTTGTCCCACAACCAATCTATACTAGGGATGATGGTATTTAGCGATTGTCTGGTTCCGGTGTATGATGTCGGCCGGAAAGAAGCTAAATATGTTAAGGCAAATGCCGGTACGGTGCTCATTGACAATGGTCTTCTTGGCCCCGAACAAATACGAAGAGGTAGGTTTACTGTTGGGCATGAGGTGGGTCACTGGCTGTTACACAAGAACAAATACAAAAGCAACCAGGGCTCGCCTTCCTCATTGGACTCGGGTAACTCTGGCACCGGGACATTTATCAAATGCCGAGCAGTGGATGTGGGGAACCGGAGAAGATTTCTTTGTGATAACGATTGGCTGGAGTGGCAGGCGGATTATATGTCTTCGGCTTTATTGATGCCAAGGACTGCTTTTGCCAAAGTGGTACGTAAGGAGTTTCAGGGTGTAGGCATTAATGGGTATTACCAGCGCGGATCGAATATTGCTCTAGATTTATGGGTGGGGTTTTTGGCTTATCAGTTGGCCGATATGTTCCAGGTATCGGTCACCGCTGCTAGAATCAGGTTGGAGAATTTACGGTTTGTAAGACAACCAGCGCAAAACCAGCGGCTTTATCCGGGCTAAGGCAGCGGTCGTCAGTACAAAGAGGTGAGAATAGTGAACAATATGCGGTTTGGTAAATTTATCGCTGAGAAAAGGAAAGCCAAGGGTATTACTTTAAGAGGGATGGCAGCTGATTTGGATATTACGCCAGCCTATTTAAGCGATATCGAAAAAAGCCGAAGAAATCCGCCGGATATAAACATGCTGGAGAAAATTGCTGCCCGGCTTAGTTTGACCCAGAAAGAAAAAGAGATTATGTTTGATTTGGCTGGTAAAGATAGGAACGAAATATCACCTGACCTGCCTGAATATATCATGCAAAAACCTATTGTGACGGTGGCTTTGCGCAAGGCCAGGGAAAAAGCCACAGACGACGATTGGGCAGAATTTATAAAAAGACTGGATAAGAAACAAACGCGAGACTAAGCGGTGGCTTGCAGGCCATTTTTTTTGCGCCTCTGTTAGCAACATAGCTTACGTGATAACAAAAACTGGGGAGTAGCACTCCAAACAAGGGAAGGAGAGGAGATATGCAGCCGGAAAAACCATTAGAGCAGCTTATTAGGGAAGCCCAGCGGGATAATAAGGCAGCGGTAGAGGAGGTAGTAAGGAGGTTTCAGCCGTTGGTATGGGCTACAGCCCGCCGCTTGGCACCCAATTTGGATATGGTGGATGACATGGCTCAAGAGGGTAACTTGGCTCTTCTTACGGCGATCTACAATTACCGGCCTGGTACTGCTCCCTTCACTTGGTATGCTAAGCGGCAGGTATATTACGCTATCCACTACGCCTTAAGGTGCAGCTGCCGCAGATGGGAACGGGAAGGCGTTAGCCTGGATGCACCGCTGGCCGATGGAGTTACCCTGTCTGCTATTTTAATTTCGGAGGAGCTGGGCCCGGAAGAAGCTGCTTTGGTTGCGGGGGACCAAGAAGCTTTTTGGCATGCATGGGCTAGGCTGACAACCCGCCAACAGCAGGTGGTGGCTTATCGGATGGAAGGACAAACCTTTGCCGCTATTGCTGCTCGCCTAAGGATTGCTCCTTCTACTGCTAAAGGAGCTTATGCCCGCGCTCTGGCGCAGTTAAAAAAATTGCTTTCCACCCAGGTCCATTAAACCTCCTTCTGTCAGTCTATAAGTGAAGGCGGACAAAAGGAGGTGTAAAAATGGCTGTACAACGCACACCGGAGGTCTCTCGGCTGCAGCTCGCGTTGCAGACAGGGGTGACCGAGGAAAACAAACCTATTGTTAAGAACCGTTCTTTTAGCAACCTTAAAATTGATGCTGTTGATGAAGACGTATACACTGTGGCGCAGTCTTTGGTGGGACTCCAGCAGTACCCGCTGTTGGCTGTGCGGCGCATAGATACTAATGCGCTGGACCAAATCTAAAATAATAAGATTATATGAGCGGATCTGCCAAATTTATTTTGGGCCAGTAGGAGGTGAAGCAGGTGGAAACAAGCTTAGTATTGACTTTCAAAAACGCTGAGGGAAGAAACGTTTCCTTCTCGCTGGGGGCGCCGCGCGAGGACCTTACCGGTGCCGAAGTGGCGCAGGTGATGCAAGAGCTAATCGACCGCAATATTTTTACTAGCAGCGGCGGCGATTTAACCGAGATCGGTACTGCTCGCTTAGTCAGCCGCGAAGTCACCGAGCTAGAGCTGGTATAAACGAAGCGAGGTGATAACTGGTGGAACAAGGCCTGTGGGCACAAATTGCCAACTTAGGCTTTCCTGTAGTGGTTTCCATGTATCTATTGGTACGGATGGAAACCAAACTGGATGAACTTACCAAGAGCATAGTTGCTCTGGCACAATCCATTAGTACACTAAGGG
>JAAYWY010000241.1 GCA_012516165.1 Bacillota bacterium | reverse complement strand
GTTACTACCAATAACACGCCCAAAGGGACACCCACAGCCAACGCAATGGCCAGAGATAGACCTACCATATACAGTGTCTGCCCGGTGGCTGTGAGAATAAGTTGTTGCAGTGCTTTATCGGCCAAGAGAGCTGACACTTTATATCACCTCCCCTGTGGCCAAAGCCGGTCGCACAGCGACTGGTTTTGGCCGGGCCGCCGAGACTAAACCACTAGTGGTGATTAGCCGCTGAGTGGCGGCAGCATGGGGCCGGTTGAAGACATCGGCTACCGAACCAGTTTCCACCAGTTGGCCGTTTTCCAATACAGCTACCCGGTCACAAATTTGTCTGATTACGGCTAGCTCGTGGGTAATGAGAATAATAGTGACACCTAAACTCAAATTGATTTCCTTTAGAAGTGCGAGAATAGATTGGGTAGTTTCTGGGTCTAAGGCTGATGTAGACTCGTCGGAGAGCAAAAGTCGTGGACGGCAAGCCAGCGCTCGGGCAATACCGACCCGCTGTTTTTGGCCACCGGATAGCTGATGAGGGTAAGATTGGGCCTTATCGGTTAAGCCTACCATGTCCAGTAATTCATTTACCCGCTGTTGTATTTCCTTTTTTGGCGTACCAGCAATTTCCAGCGGAAAAGCAATATTTTGAGCCACTGTCCTGAGCTTAAGTAGATTAAAATGCTGAAAGATCATACCGATCTGTTGACGGGTCAGCGCCAGCTGCCGGGAATTTAGTTCGGCTAAATTTTGGCCGTCGATATAAACTTCGCCCGACGTAGGGCGCTCTAAATAATTGAGGCAGCGGACGAGGGTGCTTTTCCCGGCCCCGGAGGCACCCATGATGCCAAACACCTCGCCCTCAGCAACAGTAAAAGAGACGTTGTGCAAAGCTGTTACGATGCCCATGGGGGTAACAAACTTTTTGCACAGGTTTTTTACTTCTACCATCATGGACCCTCCTTTGAATAAATTAAAACCCCTCCGCAGACGGAGGGGCAAAACACAAAGTATTATCCCTCACTCTCATCTGCCAGGACCATGTCCTGCTGGAATTGGCACCGGACCGCGTATGGGCGGCTGGTTGCCGAGGTTTCACTGGGCCAGTCCCTCCACCTCTCTGGATAAGAGCTTAAGTTAGCTCGCTATTTACTTGTTGCTGAGAATATTAGCATAGAATCAAATCGCTGTCAAGTGGGTTTTTGACAGTGGGTTTTTGACAGTGGGTTTTTGACAAGGCGCTTTTTTATCTGATGAGCGATCCACCCCTTTTTATTTACAATTAGTTGACAATAACATATAATATTTAGTAATGGAATAGTTTCCCTGAGGGGGACTCTTCACCGATAAAGGCAAACCATCGGAAACGGTGGGACGCAAAGCACAGGGCCTTTCACAACGAATGGCAGCCTGGCTACCGAAGGGAGAGTTTTTGTTATGCGCCGCCTTTTACCAGTATCTTTGGCTTTGGTATTGATATTAGTGTTGTCACCGTTGGTTAGAGCTCAAATAGCTACAGTCAATAGTGATCCTGAATATGGTTTTATTCAAGTGACACTGGATAAGAAGCTACTAACGGCTAAGATTAAAGTCTTAATAGAAAAGAACGATGATCGTTATTTTTATGCTATGAATCACCAACAAGAGAGATTTCCCCTACAGTTGGGAACCGGTATTTATAAAGTACATATTTTAGAGCAAGTAGAAGGTAATAAATATAAATTCATTCAATCGGAAGAATTAAACATAAGATCATTAGTCGGAAGAATTAAACATAAGATCATTAGTGCCGGAAAAAATCTTTGCAAACTCTGTACAGAATATTTCTTGGGAAGAGGCGCCACAGGTGGTAACCAAAGCCCAAGAACTTACTAGGAAAGCGAGTTCAGACAGGGACAAGCTAGAACTTATATATAACTTTGTTATAGATAACATAAAATACGATTATAAAAAAGCAGAAGGACTACCCCCAGATTACTTGCCCCATCCGGAAGAAACCTATGTATCAGGAAAAGGCATCTGTTATGATTACGCATCGCTGTGTGCGGCTATGCTGCGTAGCATTGGTATTCCGGCCAAGCTGGTTATGGGAAAGGCTGAGAAAATACCAGATTATCATGCCTGGAATGAGGTTTATATTGACGGCGAGTGGCTAGTAATTGACACTACTTTTGATGCTAAACTAAAAGAAGTGGACAAGTCTTATGACATGATTAAAGAGCGCCAGGCTTATCAAGCAACAAGAGTCTATTAAAATATTACAGGGACTGCTTCCCGGTGCATGGTTTAAGGGGCAGTCCCCTTTTATGCCTTCTATAACTTCTAAACTACAGCATGAACGGCAGGGTTATTGTTCCAGGATAAATATTGTGAGTTGACCGCTTTGATGAGTGCCTTGTCCCGTAGAGGTCAATATCACTTTGTCTTTGGCAGCCGCAACCAAGGAACTATCTAGGCTATCCTCGGCCAGTAAGTTGACTTGATCTTGCCAAACCTGGAGGTAATAACTCTTGTTTTGCGATATATAGGTGAGAAATAAGCTGTCGGCCAAAACAGACTGAGGGTAAAGTGGAACCAAGGTGCCTGTTTCAGAAACAGGTACACCAGCAGGTAGCTCCAGTTTCTTTGGTTCCTGTCCGGCCTGTGCCAGCCATAAGGCGGTTTCTTTTTCACTGTAGGTAAGGTAGTAAGCTTTGTTGTCGAGTACTGTAAGAATTGTCACATCGAGTGTTCCCTCGGGTATATCGGCTATTTTGGTGATATTTCCTGTAAGATCAGCCATATAAAGGGAGTGCCATTCAAATACCGGACCTAGATACTCATGGGTAACAGCGGTTGCATCCTCAGTACTAAGAAAGGCTAGATGTTTGCCATCAGAAGCCCAGGTAAAGCGGCCTACTTTTCTACCCGGTACCGTCAGGCCGGTAATTTTTTGGCCGGTGACAGTTACTACTTCGATGGTTGAGGCAATTGGTGCGGGAGCATCCTCGCCTTCAACGATATCATATTGTTCCGCCAGAATCTTGTGTTCACCCGGTGCGGGAGCATCGCTTTTGGTATCGGCCGTATAAAAAGCTATATGCTGGCCGTCTGGTGACCACTGGGGAGAAAAGCTGAAAGTGTCTCCCGCCTTGGCCAAACAAGTCTCGGTACCGGTAGACACATCAAGGAGATAGATGCCGCGTTTTTCTGGCTCAAACAATTCGTAAACAAACTTGGCTTTTTCAGGCGATGGCTGCAAGAAAAAGAGGCCGTCGTAACGGGGAAGATCGGTGCGAACAACTTTCGTTGAGGCCCCGCTTAACGGTACTTGCCACAGTGTATCTCCCATATGGACCAGAACTAAATCGGATTCCCGGTTCAAGAGTATTTGTTTAATATAGCTTTCGGGATTGGGCAGCCAAGAAAGTTCCTGTGTTGTTCCTGACTCTGGGTCAGCGGTAAGAAGTAGCAATCCGCGTTTGCCTTCATGAGTTCCGTCCGGTTGTGTGCCTTGGCGAGCAAAAACCAGTTTGTCATCCTTTGTCCAGTCTACGGTTATGAGAACCAGACGGCCAGCCGATACTTCCGCAGCAGGGATGCTATAGACAGATTTCCCTTCTTGATTAGCCAGCGAGTAAATCCATAAAGTCTCGTATTGATTGTCGTTGGCTATTATAGCCAGCTGGTTTCCGTCTAAGGAGATGTCTTTGGGGCTTATCCAGCGAATGTCTCCAGAAGGAAGGGCAAGACGGGCTGTTTCTTTTAGATGGGGAAAACCGGCGACAGAATCCGGAGCCAGCCCCGGTGTTTCCTGGTTCTGGTTAGGGTTGGGTGTGGTCGGTTGGCAACCTGCTAGGGATATAAGCAACAATAGCACTATTGTCGGCGATAAATATTTTTCAAGTGTCATTTAAATCCTCCTATTGACTTAATGCCTTATTTGTTATTGACGAAAGAAAGTGTCTATTTGTTCCCCTAGTAATCTAGTAATATTGAATATAGTTTGAAGGTAAGTATTGTCGTTGCCGTGAGAAGGGTAGATATTTATGGTCCTTGCGCGTTGGCTGGAAAATCTTTTTTGTAGGTAGCACCTTGTATTAAGCTAGCTTACCTTCTATAATCAAACAGGGACACAGGAATATATTGCACAGGGAGGGTTATATAGTGAAGAAAAGTTTTTTGGTTGTAATAGCTATTGTATTAATACTGGCTCTAAGTGGCTTTAGTAGCTATAATCGTTTGGTATCTATGGATGAAACTATAAGTGGCAAGTGGGGCCAAGTAGAAAATCAGTTGCAAAGAAGATCCGATTTAATTCCTAATTTGGTAGAGACAGTAAAGGGTTTTGCTGCTCACGAGGAAAAAGTTCTTTCTGATGTTGCTGAAGCACGAGCCAAATTGGCTGGGGCACAAACAGTGCAGGAAACAGCCGAGGCCAATGCTGAACTCAGCAGTGCTTTAAGCAGATTATTGGTGGTGGTGGAAAACTATCCTACACTAAAAGCCGACGCTAATTTCCGTCAATTGCAAGATGAGTTGGCGGGTACAGAGAATCGTATTGCTACTGCCCGTATGGATTATAATACAGCTGTAGAGGAGTATAATAAGGCTATTCGTCGTTTTCCAACGGTGATTTGGGCACGACTTTTAGGTTTTGAGCCTAAAGATTACTTTCAGGCTGAAGAGGATGCCCATAAGGTACCTAAAGTTGACTTCAGTAAATAAGAGCGGTACCACCGTAAAGGGGGTAGTACCATGATAATAATTAACCGCCGATGTCAAAGAAAGATTATTGGCATATATGTATTAGCAGCAGTTGTGCTGTTGTGTGCAATCAGTATAGAAGTGGCAGCGGCACCGAAAGTTCCTGACCCGCCCCGACCAGCTCGGTTGATTAACGACCTGGCCGGACTATTAGACGAAGAAACACGGACAGAGTTAGAGACCATTGGCCGCGAAATCTGGGAACAGACTAAAGCTGATGTAGTCTTAGTTACTGTTCCATCTCTAGATGGTGCTAGCATAGAAGAATATGCCCTAACGCTGTTTCGTCGCTGGGGCCTAGGCGATAAAGATAAGAACAACGGTGTTTTGCTATTGGTAGATAAAGAGCGCTTACTCCAAGGCCAACCAGGCAAAGTTCGTATTGAAGTGGGTTATGGTCTAGAAGGAGCCATCCCGGACGGCAAAGCCGGTCGTATCTTAGATGAAATGGTACTGCCACTGTGGGAACAACAAGAGTACGCTGCTGGAATTAGAGCCGGATACTTAGCCTTAGTGGCAGCGGTGGCTGCTGAATATGGAATTGACCTTAATACCAATACAAAATTGGCTCCTGTGGTGGAATATGCTACTTTTGATCCTGGCGGTTTTGCTTCTTTTGTACTTGGAGTGCTTCCTATAATTATATTATTCGTTATTTTCCTC
>JAAYWY010000240.1 GCA_012516165.1 Bacillota bacterium | reverse complement strand
GTTTAACCGCCGCGAGAGCTGGCGTGATCCTACCGCCCATGCCGAACTTATAGCCATCCGTCTGGCTGCCGAAACCCTAGAGCGTTGGCGCCTTACTGGAACGACAATGTATGTAACATTGGAACCGTGTGCCATGTGTGCTGGCGCCATGGTATTAGCCCGGATGGATCGGCTGGTTTACGGGGCTCCTGATCCTAAAAGTGGTGCTGTTCGTTCGCTCTTTAGATTAGCTGACGATGACAGGCTCAATCACCGCTTGGAAATTACTTCTGGTGTGTTGGCCGCGGAATGTGCTGCTGTGCTAAAAGATTTTTTTCGCCAAAGGCGCAGGGGAAACAACGAATAATAGAGAAATTGTGGAGAGATGGCCGAGCTGGTCGAAGGCGCTCGCCTCGAAAGCGAGTAGGCATTTGCGTGCCTCGTGAGTTCGAATCTCACTCTCTCCGCCATAACTTAATATTAAATATTTTTTTGGTAGACTAGCCGTGGAGAGATGGCCGAGCATGGTCGAAGGCGCTCGCCTGGAGAGCGAGTAGGCAGAAGCTCTCTGCCTCGTGGGTTCGAATCCCACTCTCTCCGCCATTTTTTTGTCTACAAAGTTTGGCCGTGCTAGATGGGGAGGTAGCGGTGCCCTGTACCTGCAACCCGCTAGAGCAGGGTCGAATTCCTGTCCGAGGTAACACCTTGTGGGGTCCGGCCACGGTAAGCGGCGAGGAAGATTGGGTCCTGCGCAACGCACATTCATGAACCCCGTCAGGCCCGGGAGGGAGCAGCGGTAAGTGGATCCCTGCGTGTGCCGCAGGGAAGCCTGGTCAGAGCTGGCTGCCGGGGTATCGCCCGGAAGGTGGTTATCGACGACCGGTGCACGGCCATTAATTTTGGTTGTTAAAGAGTATTAATGGGGTACCCCAAGCGGTGGAATACACTGTAAAAATGATCAGTATGGGGGACCGCTGTAAATAGTTTAAACCGGGAGAGGTAAGCTATGGTGCTAAGCCTCGCTGGTTATAGTGCTAATACCACTTGGATAGCCACATAATGGCTGCCGCCGAGTGGTCTTTTTGTTTTGAGGGCAGGATTTTAGTCCCAAAAGAGCGAAATAAGAAACGAGCTATGCTTAAAGAAGGCTATTCACCCGAAGGGGGACGAGAGATGGCCTACCGTACGTTGTATCGGGCTTGGCGCCCACAAACTTTTGATCAGGTATTAGGACAGGATCATGTCTGTCGCACGCTTAAAAACGCTATTTCTAACGGGCGGTTAGCCCATGCCTATTTATTTTGTGGTCCTCGGGGCACAGGAAAGACCAGTACGGCTAAGATTTTGGCCAAAGCGCTAAATTGCGAACACGGTCCTACGCCTCAGCCCTGTGATGAGTGCAGCTTATGTGTCCGCATTCGTGAGGGTTATTGCCTGGATGTATTAGAAATGGATGCGGCTTCTAACCGGGGCATAGACGAAATAAGGTCACTTCGAGATCAAGTGCGGCTTACGCCCACGGAAGCTCGCTATAAGGTATATATCATCGACGAAGTCCATATGTTAACTGCTGAAGCGTTTAATGCTTTTCTAAAAACACTAGAAGAACCGCCGCCACGGGTGGTATTTATTCTTGCCACCACTGAACCAGAGCGTATCCCAGCCACAATCTTGTCCCGCTGTCAGCGGTTTGACTTTCATCGCTTGACGGCAGAGACCATTGCCCAGCGTCTAGAAGAAGTAGCTGTGGCGGAAGAGCTTACGCTCGAGCCCCGCACAGCTATGTTGCTAGCCCGCTCGGCGGAAGGTAGTTTGCGCGATGGCCTGGGGTTATTGGATCAATGTATTTCCTTTTGTGGTAGTACCATTGGCCACCAAGACGTGCTAGAACTGCTAGGTGTACCGGCGGGCGAGGCGCTCACCTGCTTGCTGGGGGCTATCGGGCAAGGAGAGGCCGGGAGCGTGCTTACCATGTTGGCCGATCTTAGGACCCAGGGGAAGGATCCCCGATTGCTCCTTAAACATCTTACCTTTTGGCTGCGCAATTTGCTCTTAATTAAGGTATGTCGCGAACCGGAACCGCTCTTAGCTTTAAGTAAAGAAGAAATAGCGGGCTTAAGGGACGAGGCCAAACACTGGCGCTTTGACCGCATTGCCGCAGCCCTAACTACATTAACTGAACAAGAAAATGTGATCCGCTTGGCGGCCCAACCATGGATTGTACTGGAAGCAGCCCTAGTTGGTTTGTGCTTACCTGGTTCATCTGTAGTTCTGGAGAAAGAAACAATTGCTAATGAGATACCGGTAGCGGTATCTCAAGGGCAGGGGGGTAAAGCTGCAGCGACAAAGACAGTGCTCCCTCAGCAGCCGACAATGGAGCCAGCCAAGATGGCTGGCGATACGGTAACCACTAGCCCGCTATCGGCGGCTGCTGACGACACTGCTTTGGAAAACATTAGAGCTGTTTGGGGCCGGGTACTAGAGGAGGTAAAGACTAAAGGACCAGCGTTGGAGGCTGTTTGGCGCTACGGCCAGCACCATGCAGTTCAAGATAACGTTCTGTTAGTGGTTTTTGAGGCGGAAGGGATCAAAAATGTGGCCGCCCAGCCAGATAAAACGGCGGCGCTGGAAGAAGCATTGTATAAGGTATTAAAAACCGAGCTCAAGGTACGACCGGAGACAGCCGTGGCAGCGGCAGAGGTAAAGGCTGCCGCCACAAAGGCGCTACCGCCAGAGGCGCCAGGCATAGTTGAGGCCCGGGCCTTGTTCGGTGCTGATAAAGTAATTGTCCGCAAAGAAAGTGAGGAATAAAGTTATGGGCATGAACATGAATAAGATGATGAAACAGGTACAAAAAATGCAGCAAGAAATGGCTCGGGTGCAAGAAGAGATGGCGGCTAAAACCATCGAAGGCACAGCAGGCGGTGGAGCGGTCACCGTAACAGTAAATGGTAAGCCCGAGGTGGTGGCAGTAAAGATCGATCCCGAAGTGGTAGATCCCGATGATGTGGAGATGCTGCAAGATCTCATTGTGGCGGCCACTAACGAAGCCATTCGTCAATCTCAAGAGCAGATGGCCCAAGCCATGGCTCGATTCACTGGGGGACTGAAGATTCCAGGATTCTAGACTGCTACTTCGCCTGGCGCAGAGCAATTGCCGCCAGGCCTTGTTTGTACAAGGCAGCGGTAAAGCGGACAAGAGCAGGGAGTGTATTAAATATGGCCGAAAAGAAACGGGCACCGCGAAATAGAACAATTACCTTAACACCAGAAGAAATTGAGCATTATCAGGCAGGATTGGTTCAACTGAGTGGCCCAGCGGAAGTTTCGGAGATCGAAAACAAGACCATTAATCAAGATCTGTTTGCAATTCTAGATTACTTACCGCCGTCATTTGTTGATCTGCTTTTTATAGACCCACCGTATAATTTAACCAAATCGTTTGGCAGCACCACTTTTAAGCAGCGGTCTATCGAAGAATATAAGCTGTGGTTTGAATCGTGGTTTCCTAAGTTACTGCGGATCCTTACACCTACTGCTTCAGTGTACATCTGCGGGGACTGGCGTTCATCAGCGGCTATACATCAGGTGGCTGAAAAATATCTTGTTATACAAAATCGTATTACCTGGGAACGGGAAAAGGGAAGAGGGGCCAAGACCAACTGGAAAAACTGTTCCGAGGATATTTGGTTCTGCACAGTGTCTAAAGACTATGTCTTTAATGTGGAAGCGGTCAAGCTTAGACGGCGCGTAATTGCCCCGTACAAGGACGAACACAGTCGGCCCAAAGACTGGATAAAATCAGCAACTGGTAACTTTCGTATTACCTATCCGTCCAATATGTGGACAGACTTAACCGTACCCTTCTGGTCTATGCCGGAAAATACCGATCACCCGACACAAAAGCCAGAAAAACTACTGGCCAAGGTTATTTTAGCCAGCTCTCGTCCAGGCGATATGGTATTTGATCCTTTTCTTGGTTCAGGAACCACCTCGGTGGTAGCCAAAAAACTAGGCCGGAGATATTCAGGAGTAGAAATTGACAGTACGTACTGTTGCTTGACCGAAAAGAGGTTAGCATTGGCCGAACATGACAAAACCATTCAAGGTTACGAGGACGGGGTCTTTTGGGAGAGAAACTCATTGCCAGCCCAAAAAGCGCTAGCCCAAGAGAAACATTACCATCTGCCTCTTTTTGCCGAAGGTATCAAGGAGGGATAGCCGTCGGTTAGGGGAAAGTGGTTTAGTTAAGATAGAATCACCAAGGAGCGTCAAGGGAGGAAATAGATGGTATGTACTATCCAGAACCTATGGGACGTCTTATCGCCGAGCTAAGAAAATTACCTGGTATTGGCCCGCGCACGGCTCAGCGATTAGCTTTTCATATATTAGACATTTCCCAAGAAGAAGCTCAGCGGCTGATAGACGCTATAACTGAAGCACGAGAGAAAGTTAGGCATTGCTCTATTTGTGGTAACCTAGCTACAGAAGACCCGTGTGTACTGTGTAACAGTCCCGGTCGTGATCGCAGTCTGATTTGTGTAGTTCAAGATCCACGTGATGTGGTGGCCATGGAAAAAACCCACGAATATAAGGGACTATATCATGTGCTAGGTGGTGTTATCTCGCCCATGGAGGGCATTGGTCCCAATGAGCTTAGAGTAAAAGAATTGATAAACAGGCTTCAAGATGGCACTGTAAAAGAAGTGGTCTTAGCCACTGATCTTAACGCCGAGGGGGAAGTCACCGCCACTTACTTAGCTCGCCTGATTAAACCTTTAGGAATTAAAACCACCCGCCTGGCCCACGGCCTACCGGTAGGTGGCGACTTGGAATACGCGGATGAAGTTACCTTAGCCAAAGCTCTGGAAGGGCGGCGGGAATTATAGCAAGGTATTTATAGCTGCAGCGTTGGATATACTCCTGGATGAAAGTAGCAATCCAGGAGGAGATAGGATGTCGATGGCATATGAAAACATCAAGATTATGGTGCAAAAAGCAGCTGAAATGGCCAATACAATGCTGCAGCAGTGGCCCCAAGCAAAGACAACGGAGATAAACTTAATAAATGAAATAGAAGAGGCCCATCTAGAGTGGCAGCGGGCACGGCGGTTTTTTGAGTCGGTTACCGACCCGGATTTAATCGACTACGCCATTTATAATCTACAAGCAGCCGAACGACGCTATGCTTATTTGCTAAAGCTGGTCCGTCAAGAAGGTCGCGAGGTGATATAGGGACAATATGGCATATTCCGCCTCCTCGCACTGTATAATGTTAGAGATCAAGGTTGTACTCTGGTGCCAGGGAGGTAGACAAACATGGTTCCCAATATTAATATAAACATCATTATTGCCTATGCCTTTGGTTTGTTTCTTCTTTATCTCATTGGAAGGCTGTTTCTGCTGCCTCTAAAAATAGTTATGCGTTTGGTCTACAATGGTTTAATCGGTGGGATTGTGCTCTGGCTGCTAAATTTGCTGGGCTCTTTTATAGGTCTTTTTATACCTATTAATCCTATAACGGCGCTTACCGTGGGCTTTCTGGGTTTGCCGGGGATTCTACTCATTTTACTGTTGCAGCATCTTTCCATTTAATCCCAAGCTATACCCCATAAGGCCCCACCCTTTTTGGGTGGGGCTATGCAGTTTAACTACCCTTTTTGTGTATGTTGAAATGGGAACCAAAAGACTATAATTAAGAGCAAGAGTTGTAGGGAGGCAGCGTCTCTATGCAACTGGAAATTAATGTGATAAAATGGAATTTACAGGAATTTACAAGAAAGGTTGAGGTGTTATGGCCGAATACTATCAGCTACAAGAGGCTGTGAGCATGAATATTCCTAGCCGTGACACTGATTTGGTGGCTATTTTCACTTTAGGGGACTTTGATATTCAGTGCCAAGGAGAATCCTGCCTGGCACTATGCGAACGCTCCTATAAATTAATGGAACTTTTGCGATATTTTATTACTTTTCGTAATAAACGTTTGCTGCCAGAGACCATTATCGACGATCTCTGGCCGAACAACGATTTTAAAGATCCCAAGAGTGTTCTTAGAACTCAAGTATTTAGATTGCGTAAATGGATAAAAGAGATGCAATTTATTACCAACCACTACCACGGGCCATGGTTAGAACTCATTTTCTCCAACGGCTATTACCTCTTTACGCTAGGAGATGAATGCTGGCTAGATACGGATATCTTTGAGGAAGCTATAAAAAAAGCTGATTTGTTGGCGAAACAAAATAACCTTCAGGCCATAGATTTATACCAGCAAGCTCTAGCCCTGTATAAGGGGCAGTATATGGCTGGTACTTTGCATAATGAGTGGCTGTTCCCGTTCCAAAACCGTTACCACCGCCTGTATTTACAAGCCCTATTTTGTTTACTGGAACTACTAAATAATAATAAAGCCTACAAGGAAATTATAGAGGTTTACGAAGGAGCGGTTGCGATAGAACCGTATGATGAAACCTTACACTTGTATTTTCTCC
>JAAYWY010000239.1 GCA_012516165.1 Bacillota bacterium | reverse complement strand
CCTCCCAACCCAGCAGAATGAGAAAGTTGGCTAGCGTCTCTGGGAGATAGCCGCGATGCCGATATTCGTCCACAGTACCTAAAGCAATGGTAGCAGATAAACGCCGGTCTTCGTCTACCAAAAGCGGCAAATGGGCAAACTCAGGTGGCCGCCAACCCAAGGCCTCATAAAGCAGGATTTGGCGAGCAGTGTTAGCCAGATGCTCATCGCCACGAATCACATGGGTAATCCCCATGAGATGGTCATCTAAAACCACCGCCATATTATACGTTGGCAGACCATCTGCCTTCATAATAATAAAATCACTAATATTCTCCGTTCCGAACTCTACCCGACCTCGAATCAGATCAGAAAAAACTATCTTTCTGCCCCCAGGGACCCGGAAACGCACCACTGGTGTTCTGCCGTCGGCAATTAACCGTTCACGGTCTTCAGCAGTTAGATTACGACAACGCCCGGTGTAACGTGGCATTTCGCCATGCGACAACATTTCCCGCCGTTGATTGGCTAGCTCTTCTTCACTACAAAAGCATTGATAGGCTAACCCATCTTCAATCAGTCGTTTCGCAAAACGATCATAAACATCTTTTCGCTCCGTCTGCCGATAAGGGCCATAGGGGCCCCCTTTGTCCGGGCCTTCGTCCCAGCTGATACCAAGCCACGTCAGATCAGCCATAATAGACGCCTCGTTCTCACGTGAAGAGCGCTCCTGGTCCATGTCCTCGCTTCTTAGGACTACTTTGCCGCCCAAAGATCGGGCATATAACCAATTAAAAAGCGCCGTACGCGCTCCTCCTAAATTAAGTGGACCTGTTGGGTTAGGGGCAAATCTAACACGTACCTTGTCCAAAACGCCGGCCTCCCTTGGGTCTAGTTTCTTTATTATACCATGCCGTAGACTCCAGTAACAAGTAAAGCCAAAAATGGCAGGCACTTGACAGTGCCTGCCATTTTCTTACGGACCGATGATAGCCATTTGTATATCGGCTACGCCAGCTTGTTCCATGCCGATGGCTCTAGCTGCTGCACGTGATAAATCGATGCTGCGCCCTGGTATAAAAGGGCCACGGTCGTTGATGCGTACCAGCACCGATTTTTTAGTAGTCGGGTTAGTCACCAGCACCAATGTGCCGAAGGGCAATGTTCGGTGGGCAGCAGTGTATACGTTCTGATCATAGATTTCTCCACTAGCAGTTGGACGACCATGAAAGCGCGGACCGTACCAGGAAGCACGGGCCGCCATGGTCCTCCCTCGACTAAGAGTCTGCCATGCTTCCTCCATTTCCAACGGGGAACCACCTAGGCTTCTGCGAATATTATTGGCCCAAAAAAGAGCCAAGTATGGTGCTGGCGTCCGGTTGGCTTTTGCACTACCATCATCCACTGTGACTATCAATTCAGGCCCGGCTCGCACCACCACCTGCCCATTTTCAAATCCTGGCAAAACGCTGTTGGGAGACGTCTTATCACTAATGACTTTCTGAAGACGGGACGCCACCAGCTCGCCTCGCTGCCAAGGTGAAAAACCGCCAGCAGCTGACCGTATGCGGAGCACAACATTGCCGTTTATTACTATTTCCGGTAGTTCCTGTCCTTGATCCTTACCCCAGCGTAGCTGAACTGGTTGTTCTAAAGGGCTTTGGGCCAGAACCGTTACCGCAACAGGTGCTGTGCTCTTTAAGAAACTGCCTAAAGCCAGAAAACCGCCCAAAACAAGTACCGCCGCTACGCTAACAGTAAGGGCAAGATGGGCCTTGGTTTTCATGTCAACCTCCTTTGACGCTGTCTTATGGCAGCGCGCCTAAAAACAAAAATGTAGGACTTAGTCCCACATTGTAAGTATAACCAAGGTGCCAACTTTTATACATTTGTAGTTGTGTCACGTTTTTCTCGCCTGCGGTATATCCTCTGGCTATGCGAACAACCGGCTATATAAATACCCTTAGTTACGCTCCGGCCACTCCTAAACTTGCCCCTTCCGGGTCAAATATGCGTTCGCTTTTTCCCTCGCTTCGCTCTTTAATCGGATTAAGTTGGGGACGCACTTATTTCCTAGGAAATAACAAACAGACTGCCTGCGCGGCGATGCCTTCGCCCCGGCCGGTAAAACCAAGTTTCTCGGTGGTGGTGGCTTTTATCATAACTTGATCCGTTGTTATGTTAAGAGCCCCAGCAACAGTTGCCCTCATTGCTTCAATATAAGGGCTTAGCTTTGGTCTCTGGGCAATGACCACACTGTCAATATTACCGATGCTATAGCCAGCAGTAAAAACTATCTCCCCTACACGCTGCAAAATTCTTAGGCTGGAGATACCAGCTAAAGCTGGATCGGTATCAGGAAAATGGCAACCGATATCGCGCTCTCCAGCCGCTCCGAGTATAGCATCGGCCACGGCATGAAGCAGCACATCGGCATCAGAATGACCTGCCAGCCCCAGCTCAAAGGGAATTTCTACTCCACCTATAACCAGCGGCCGACCAGCAGCAAAAGCATGAACATCAAACCCTATTCCCACTCGCATCTATAGCACGTCCTTTATACCTAACTCATGTTTTTAAGCCATAATTGTGGAAATTATCTGCTGATCAATGCAGCACCTCGCTAGTATTGTAAAGAACTGTTTATTTCAGTTAGCAGCAAACGCGCCCATTTTAGATCCAGAGGCGTAGTAATCTTAATGTTTTTATCATCACCGGGGACCAGTTCCACCGGTAGCCCCATTCTTTCCACCAACATAGCATCATCGGTACCAACAAATCCCTCGGTTGCAGCTTTTTCATGGGCTTTGATGATAATCTCTCGCTTAAATGACTGTGGGGTTTGAACAGCTACCAACTGATTTCTAGCTAATGTTTCATTAACCAGCCCACCTGGCCCAGCAACTTTAATTGTGTCCTTCACCGCTACAGTAGGCACAGCTGCCCCCGTGCGGCAGGCAGCGCTAATCATACGGCTGATAAGATCGCTTGTTAAAAATGGCCGAGCCGCATCGTGGATCAGTACTATTTCCCCCTCTGGGGGAATTGCTAACAAACCTCGATACACAGACTCTTGACGTTCTAAGCCGCCGGTTACCACAGACATGAGCTTTGTAATCTCGTATTGACGCGCCAATTTATAACCATTCTCTTCCCAACCTGACCCCACCACCAGTACAATGCCACCCACTCGCTGATGAGCGTTTAAGACAGCTAGTGAATGTACCACCAGGGGCTTCCCAGCTAGTGGTAAGTATTGCTTTGGTGTCTCGCTTCCTAGTCGCCGACCACTTCCGGCCGCTGCCACTACAGCATAAACTCCTTCCACTCTTTAATCTCCTTCCCGTTCCCGGTAAATCCTCAACCAACCCCTATGTTCACTAGTTACAACAATATCTAACCCTTTCGGAAAAACCCCAAAAAAATCGAGTAAGGTAAAGCCGAAGTAATTTGCTTCGGCTTTATCCTTCTCACAGAACCGTACGTACGGGCCTCGTATACGGCTCCTGATAAATCTCAGTAACTACTATCTGTAGTTATGCAAAATGCCGACTTTATATTT
>JAAYWY010000036.1 GCA_012516165.1 Bacillota bacterium | reverse complement strand
GGTTTGGCGGCAAGGGGAAATGGCGAAGGTGGTGGCCACAACAAGCCAGCTCTTTTGCCCGATTGACGCCTTTTATGGCGTTACGGATCAAGCAGCTAGAGCAGCTCAAGAAGAGCTTTCGGCCATGCTGAAAGAATATTGCGGTGCTAAGACGCGAGAGTTTTGGGTGGATAAGGACAACCCAACGGTAGAGTTAAACTGAGCTCGTCCGCGTTCTTTTGAATAAATCGTAATCTGCTGCTGCGATGATCACACCCCAAGGGCACAAACTGTTTGCCACGCAACAGCCGGTCGATGTTATTCAGTTACGTCGACTATGGTTCCGCCAGTGATTTGCTTTAGCTGGTTTAAAGTTACGCCCACAGCGGAATGGTCGCTGCCAGCAGCGGCGTAAACTATTGGAAACCGGTCCAGGCTTTTGTCCAGTAGAATCTTTACGTTGCTTTGTGCAGGAAGATCAAAAGGGCAGACGCCACCTATAGAGTAGCCGGTTACGGCCTGAACTTCGTCGGCACTGGCCATGCGTGGTTTGCTGCCAACGACAGCTTTAAGCTTGCCGGACTTTACTTTTACATCGCCAGCTGTTATCACCATAACGTATTCGTCATTGCTAATTCGAAACAGCAACGACTTGGCAATCTGACCGACCTCTGTTCCCAGGGCTGCTGCCGCCAGTTCGGCGGTAGCTGTGTTTTCCGGCGTGTTAATAATTTTGAGGCCGAGGTCAAACTTGTCCAACCAGGCCTGCACTTTAGCATGTACGTCCAATATTGCCACACCTTTCCTGATCTTGTTCTAACTGTATCTTAGTGTGTTTCGACACTAAAATCAACCGGATAACCAAGACAAAGTGTGGATCGGTGGTGCGTTTTATAAGGGATTGATACTTTGGCTTTAGCAAGGAAAATGTAAATCTATAGATTTGCTGGAAGCTAATTTTGGAGCCGGGTTTCCTTCTGGAGAAAAAAGGAAAGAAAATTAGGTAGGATTTTCTAATCCTGGGGAAGAAGTCTACAAATTGGACATAGTTTACAGGGGAGGAGAAATTTTGCGCTACAAGTACAAATGGTTAGCAGTCGTTACAGCTTTTTTTATAGTGTTTTCGTCGGGAAGTTTGGCGTGGGCCCAGGAGATGGAGATTATTTATGGCGAGAGTCAAATAAAACCGGTGGCACCAGGTGTAACCTGTGAGACCACTTGGCAGTTTACCCCCGCTGGTTGGCAAAAAATCTTTGTGGTGCGGGCAGATATTACTAATCCTAATATAAGTACCGATGTACTATTATCAGAAAAGGGTCTCAGTACTACTCAGCGGCTGAGCGATATGGCAGCTCGAGCCCAGGCGGTGGCGGCTATAAACGGCGATTTTTTCTTTGGCGGTGGCCTGGGGGCCCCTTTGGGGCCAGTAATTACCGGTGGTGAGCTGTTGTCCAGCCCGTCGCTACGTAAAGACTTGGCGGTGTTTGGTCTTTGTCCGGACAATAGTGCTCTGGTGGATAACTTAACTTTCCAGGGGCAGGTCTGGTCTTTGGGAGCAAGTTTTTCGTTGGTGGGTTGGAACAAACCAGGAGATAGTTACCGTGAGCTATATGGTTTTGACAGCCGCTGGGGTGAAACTACACCAGCCAATGTGCCCGAGGGTAGCGTGGCGGCTGTAATCAGGAACAATACCGTAGAGGAATTGGTGCCAGCGACAGGCGGCATAGCTATTTTACCGGGAACACAGGTGCTAATTGGTGCGGGAGAGGCGGCTGATTTTCTCAATACGTATCTCACTCCTGGCAGCGAGGTAGCGATCGAGATGTCCACAGTACCATCCTGGGAGGAATTTGTCTGGGCTATCGGTGGTGGCACTGCACTTATTAAAAATGGGCAGATTGTGCCCTTTACCCATGAAATTAAAGGTGTCAACCCGCGTAGTGCTGTGGGTATAACCCGCGATGGTCGCGAACTTATTCTAGCTGCTGCAGACGGGCGGCAGGAGGAAAGCCGGGGTTTAACCCAGGCCGAGTGGGCAGCCCTGCTTCTTAATTTGGGGCTATATCAGGCTCTAAACCTGGATGGTGGTGGTTCGACCACTCTTTTGGCTCGACAGCCGGGGGAAGACAAAGCTGCCATCGTCAACAAGCCATCGGATGTTAAAGAGCGGCCAGTGAGTAACGGTATTGGTATATTCAGCCAAGCGCCGGTGGGAGAACTGGCGGGGCTTACTCTTTCGGCAGCCGATACGCGTGTGGTACCCCAGGGTACTCGGCTGTTATCGGTCAAAGGGTTTGATGCAAATTATAATCCGGTGGCAGTGGATATTGACAATATTACATGGCAGGTAGAGCCAGCCGAGCTTGGCAGCATTCAGGGTAACGTGTTTACGGCCCATTCATCCGGCCGCGGAAAGGTGATGGCCACATGCGGCTTGGCACAGGCAGAATTGCCTATTGAAGTAATAGGGCCGGTGGTCCGTTTGCAACTGACCCCGGATCAACTGGCACTGGCGCCGGGAGAGGAAGCTGTTCTCACTGCTTATGGCTACGACAGCATTGGTCGGCGTGCACTTTTTAGTCCAGAAGACCTGAACTGGCAAGCTTTAGGCGAAGTGGGCATGGTTCAAGCCGGAAGATTGTTGGCAGGGCTGGAACCTAGAGCAGGAGCAGTGGAAGCACGGTGGGGCGAGATGGCCGTACGCACTTTGGTGACGGTAGGGACCCAGGACATACCGCTTCTTTACTTTGAAGCTTTACATGGTATTTCTTCTGCTGTTTACCCGGCCGAAGTTAAAGGAAACGTGGCTCTAGCCAAGATACCAGAGCCAGTGTATGATCGTAACCATTCCCTCCGGCTGGATTATGATTTTACTGTTGGGAGTGGTACCAAGGCAGCTTATGTGGTTTTTGACCAGGGATTGGCCCTGCCAGGTCAGGCCGATAAGTTATCGCTTATGGTCTATGGTGATGGGCAAGGGCATTGGCTGCGGGCCTTGCTGGCGGATAAGAATGGACATGAATTTACGGTGGATTTAGCGCGGCAAGTGGATTGGAGCGGCTGGCAGCAGGTGGAAGCCAAGCTCCCAGCTGGAGCCTATCCGTATATCTTGAAACGTATTTATGTAGTAGAACCGGATGCAGCCAAGCAAAATGCGGGAACGATCTATTTGGATAATCTAACATTGGGAAGTTCTTTACCCTTTGCCACCGATATGGCCTTGGCACCAAAGCCATATCCCGATACGGAGTATACCCAGACTCCAGTAGATGGCGGGTTTAAATTCTTGGTAACATCCTCGCTACCGGAAGAACCAGGCCAGCAAAAGTGGGTTGCGGCCTTTAAAACGGCTGCTCAGAAAAACAAAGCAGCTTATGTAATTTGCCTTAAGCCGCTGTCCCAGCCAGCCCAGCAAGCCTGGGAAAAGGCACTGGGTATTCCTGTAAAGGTGGTAGGAACGTCCCAGCGCTGGGAGCAGGATACAGCAGTTTTTTATCTGTTAAATGCAGCTGGCGGTAGTCTAGTTCACGGCAATGCCAAGGATTGGCAATGGTTGCAGGCGGATTTAGCCGAGCTTAAAGATCCAAAACAGGTGTTTGTTTTCCTGGAATGCCAACCCTTTGCTGGTGCCGATGGTTTTAGCAGCCGCCCAGAAGCGGACTTGTTGCGCCGTCGCCTAAGCGAAACCAGCGAACGATTAGGAGCACTGGTATGGACATTTACCCCGTCCGTAGCCAGCAGAGTTACCTGGGAAAATGGTGTGCGTTACCAGAGTTTGCAGCTACCAGGTAAAGATGAGGCTCCGCGGTTGGCGCTGGTTAGCCTAAAAGACGGGAAAGCCACGTATACAGGCCTAAAGTATTAAGTGTTCGCCACATTGCTGCGCTGTTTTTCG
>JAAYWY010000238.1 GCA_012516165.1 Bacillota bacterium | reverse complement strand
GACTTATGGTGCCGCTCGTCCTGGTAAGCGCGGCCCAACAAAGAAGTGGCCGGGATGCTGGAGCGAGCCAGGCGCGACTGCCATTCGGTTAAGCCCCATTTTCCTTTGCCCAGCGGCACAAAACGGGCATCCAGGTTGAGGTTGGTGTATAAATTAGCCAAGATACTGCCGGTGAGCTCGGTTTCCGGCTGTATTTTTTTCCACCCTGCGGCCAGAAGTTCACGAAAATTCATGGGTTTTCGGTTAGATTTAAGGATAAGATAGCATTCGTCTAAGGTACGCTGAGCAATTTTTTTCTTTTGGTCTGGGGTCACGTTTGTACCCACCTCCGCCTCCTAGTATGCCACATAATATGGTCTCGTCAATCCTTTTGGTCTTATTCTCCTTTTAGCATATTTTTCCTGCCAGGTCAACAAAAAATACGAGAAAAAATTTAGCCTGGCTAACTAGCCAGGCTAACTATCGGTGGATAGCGCAATATAGTTGCCGCTTAGGCTTATAATCTAGTTGCTTCCCCGCTGGTGAGCCACTTGGGGGGCCGTTGCTGGGAGACCGTCGTTCCAGAAGGTATGCAGCACTTTCACCACCACCAAGAACAAGGCCATGGTAACCAGCAGTACCAACCAGCCGCTGGGCAAGAAGGTGCTGAAGAAGAAACCAACCAGGGCCAGGGCCGCAGCGGTGAGAGCATACGGCAGCTGGGTATTCACGTGATCCACGTGGTGACAGGCACCACCGGTGGAAGACATAATGGTGGTGTCGGAAATGGGGGAACAGTGATCGCCAAACGTGCCACCGGACAATACCGCGCCAATGCAGGGAATAAGGTAGTTAATATCCACGGCTTGAGCCAAGGGTACAGCAATGGGAATCATGATAGCAAAGGTGCCCCAAGAAGTACCGGTGGAAAAGCCAATAATAGCTGAAGCCACAAACAGCGCCGCTGGAATGAATATAGCTGGCAGTCCCTGGGAGACAACGCCCGCCACCCAGACACCAGTACCTAGTTCTTTGCAGATGGCACCAATGCTCCAGGCCAGGGACAGCACCGACACGGCCATGACCATAGACTTAAACCCTTGGGTAATGGCATTCATGGAATCTCTGATATTCACTACACGGCGGAAATTATAAAAGAGTACAGTGACAATAATGCTAACGGTGGCTCCGTAGACCAGGGAGGTGGCTGAATCGGTATTCATGATAGCTTCCCAGAAACCTACTTCGCCAAAACCGCCGGTGATAAGCATAGATAAAATGGTACCAATAACCAGAGTGACAATGGGCAGGATCAAGTCAATAGGCTGGCTGTTGTCCGCCACTTCTAAGTTGGCAAAGTCATCACCGGGGGGAGACCCTAAGGACTCATCATATAAAATGCCTTTTTCTAGCGCCAAGCGCTCATGATGGGCCATGGGGCCAAATTCCAGGTCGGTAAAGGAAGTGATCAGCACCATCCCTAAGATAAGCCACGGATAGAGGTTATAAGGAATGGTGGCCATAAATGCCTGGAAAGGATTTAGGGTGATGCCGTACTGGGCAAATTCCTTAACCAACAGCGACATCACATAGGCCACCCAGGTGGACAGCGGTATGAGAATACATACCGGGGCAGCGGTGGCGTCGATAATAAACGACAGCTTAGCTCGCGACACACGGTAGCGGTCGGTAATAGGCCGCATAATGGTGCCTACCGTTAAGCAGTTAAAATAGTCGTCCATGAAAATAATAACGCCGAGCAGCCACGTGGTAAAAAGAGCCAGGCTCCGGTTTTTAACCCGCTTAATGGCCCACAAACTGAAGGAAATGGGGCTGCCTGAGCGAGCCAGCAAGCCCACAATGCCGCCCAGCAGCATAACGAACAAAATTACCCGGACGTTCCATTCGGCATCGCCAATGGAATTGATCAGGATCTCTACCGACTTAGTGAAAGCAATAGCTGGATTACCGCTGGCGAGGATTAAGGCCCCGCAAAAAATACCTAAGGCTAAAGAAATTAAGACTTCTTTGCTTACAATAGCCAACGTAATGGCTACAAAGGGCGGAATAATAGAAAGCCACCCAACAGTTTGCATTTCCATGCAAAAGCGCCTCCTTCGGACATAAGTATTTTAGTCATGGTTAGTCACAAGCATGTCCGTTTTCGGCGTTTTGGACTGGGTGAACAAAATAACACCCTCATCTCCCCCTCTCCCTAATTGACGAGATAGCGCTCCATCCGGCGATTGGGTTAATCCCCGGATGACAGTTCTGCAGTTATTCACTGCAGCCCCAGCTCGCCGTCCGCAGCAGGCGACGAACTTCGGCGGTGTGACCCCTTTCCCAGCAATTCACAGCTGCCCTACTCCTTGCCGGTACTCATGGTCTCCCGCAACCTCTACCTCATCCCTAGGTTAATACGGCAACTGGCGGGATGAGGTATATATTAAGTTTTGGTTGGATTGTATCACTAAACGATGCCGACGTCAAGGTTTAGAGAGAAAATTCTAGTTTTTATAGTAAACCCCAAGTATATTAATTTATACCAGCGATTGGTTGGGAGGGGAATTTGGCTGCATAACCTTCCCAGGGCAGGAAATACTATGAAAAGGTTACAGGAAAGGAACGTTAGGTGTGGGAAAACGAGCCCGTAAAAGTTGGCATTTTGCCTCAGAGCTGGTACTGGGGTTAGTTTTGCTGTTAATCCTGGCTTTAGGTATATATATTTTGGTAACTCCGCTCCCGGCTGCCACGGTACCGCTGGCTAGCCAACTGTTTGATGTGCAAGGCCAGCCAATTGCTAAGTTTTATACCGAACATAGGGTAGAAGTGCCGCTCAGCGAAATATCGCCCCTGCTGCAAAATGCAGTGGTGGCGGTGGAAGATTATCGGTTCTTTGAGCATTTTGGGGTGGATCCGGTGGCGGTGGCCCGAGCCCTGGTGAGAAATATGCAAGCGGGGCGGGTGATTGAAGGCGGCAGCACTATTACGCAGCAGCTGGCCAAAAACCTGTATTTAACCCCGGAACGCACTCTAGAACGGAAATTTAGGGAACTTATCCTTACATTTAAGCTGGAGACGCGCTACTCCAAAGAACAGATCCTGCGTCTGTATTTAAATACAATTAATTTTGGCCACGGTGCGTACGGGGTGGAAGTGGCGTCTCAAACCTATTTTGGTAAGCATGCCCGCGACCTTAACCTGGCCGAGGCAGCGCTGTTGGCAGGGATACCAAAAAGCCCCAGCTACTATTCGCCTTATGTGGATCCATCGGCAGCCTTGGCGCGGCGCGAGATAGTGCTTAAAGCCATGGCTGACAGGGGATACATTACCGCGGACGAGGCAGCCCAGGCGGCCAAGGAACCACTGCGGCTTGGCGGATTAAAGCGCGGCCCTGGCCGCGCTCCCTATTTTGTGGACTATGTTTTTCGGGAGCTGCAGCAGCGCTACAGCTCCGATATGCTGCACAAGGGTGGGCTCAAGATTTATACCACGTTGAATATAGAAGTTCAGGAAGCGGCCGAAAAAGCCTTCCGCCAGGGACTGCCAGCGGTGTTTAAAGATGCCAACGGGGTTACCCAGCCCCAGGGAGCACTGGTGGCCTTGGACCCTGCCACCGGGGCTATACTGGCCATGATCGGGGGGCAGGATTTTAGCGAAACCCCGTTAAACCGCGCCTTGGCACCGCGCCAACCAGGTTCGGCTTTTAAGCCCTTTGTTTATCTTGCCGCGCTGCAAAACGGTTATACCGCCGCCAGCACTATTGTCTGTGAACCAATAGCACTCCCGGTAACGGGACAAGTACCATGGACCCCTACCGATTACGGCAGCCAAGATTATCATTACCGCCCGTTAACGCTGCGGGAAGCCCTCACTATCTCGGATAATGTGGTTTCGGCTCGGCTAAATTATGAACTGGGACCAGCTAAAGGAATCGCTATGGCCCATGACTTAGGTATTTCTGGACGGCTTACGCCTCACTTGTCGTCGGTACTGGGAACCAACGAAGTTACGCCGCTAGATATGGCCACCGCTTTTGCGCCTTTTGCCAATGGTGGTAAGAAGGTTCAGCCGTGGGCTATTCGGTGGGTGGAAAACCGATCCGGCCGCATGCTAGAAGAACATAAACCAAACACCCAGCAAGTGGCTGATCCCAGGGCCATTTACGTCCTCACCAGTATTTTACAGGATGTCACCCGGCCTGGCGGTACCGCCAGTGTGGTCGGCCAAAACTTGGAGCGGCCGGTAGCCGGGAAAACCGGCACCAGCCAGGGCAACGCCTGGTTCGTGGGCTATACGCCGGAGGTGGTGGCCGCTGTTTATGTGGGTAATGATGTTCCCGCCCAAGATGTCAACGGCACCGGCGGCGGCCTGGCCGCTCCCATCTTTGCCCACTTTGTCAAGGAAGCATTGGCCGGTAAACCGGCCCAGGAGTTTACCCGTCCAGCCGGAATTGTGGAACTGGATATCTGCCGGGAATCAGGGCTGTTGGCCACACGCTGGTGCCCACCCGAGAGCGTATATAAGGAGGTGTTTATCCAGGGGACACAACCCTGGCAGCCGTGCACAAAGCACACGCCCTGGAGTTCTTGGCAGCTAACTTGGCCTTTAAACGAGGCTAAAGAACCCGAGGAAACCCCGGCTGCTCCTTTGTCCCCGCTGCAGGAGCCTGAGTCCACGGCGGCCCCGCCCAGCGACCAGCAGCCTTCAGAGCCCACGGCGCCTTCGACCCAGCCGCCGTCTGGGGAGCCTGCAGCACCAGCCGAGACCCCACCGCCAGCCGCTGCCCCATCTTCGCCGTAAGGCGCCAACTTTTCCTTTGGTTACCATGGGTGTCAAATACTGCGATCCGCACCAGTGCGCCGTCTTGTCGGCGCTTTATTTTTTGATGCGAAGAAACCTGCGCTGCTACCTGGAAGTGACAGTTTTAGTTCTACCAAGATATAATGGGCCTGCTTGGGGAAAAGTCTGCCTTCTAAAGAAAGAAAAAGCAGCCATCGAGGAGGAGAAACTGTGAAACGTATTGGTGCTGTATTTGTGCTCCTGTTTTTACTGTTGTCG
>JAAYWY010000005.1 GCA_012516165.1 Bacillota bacterium | reverse complement strand
GGCGGAAGGTACCAGCTACCGTTTGGCTAAGCTAGACAAGGAACTCTACCCGAATATTATCACATCTGGGGAGAAAGAACCATATTACACCAACTCCACTCAGCTGCCGGTTAACCATGGCTGGGATCTGTTCACGGCTTTGCAGCACCAAGATGATCTACAAACCAGATATACTGGGGGGACGGTGTTTCATGCCTTCTTAGGCGAGAAGGTTACAGACCTTACCACCTGTGAACAAGTTATCCGTACGGTGTTTAGCCATTTCCATTTGCCCTATTTCTCTTTTACGCCCACTTTCAGTGTATGTCCAGAACATGGATATTTAAGTGGTGAACAGCCTCAATGTCCCCATTGCGGTGCTGATACAGAAGTGTGGAGCCGAGTGGTGGGTTATTACCGGCCAGTAAAGAATTGGAACCGCGGAAAGCAAGAGGAATTCAAAGAGCGCTCGACTTTTGTAGTGGATAGCTGGGCGGGGGTAGAACCGATGGCGGGCAAGTAGGGTAAAGGTGGTTGGAAGACTATGCCCATTAGGGGAGTGGAGTGGACCAGCTTAATTGATTACCCAGGCCAGATTTGCACCACCTTGTTTTTCGGTGGGTGTAATTTCCGTTGTGGATTTTGCCATAATACACCCCTTGTTTTAGCCCCAGCGAGACTGTCTCTTATAGAGCGAGGTCAATTACTAGCAAAGCTCAAGGAACGCTCTGAGTTAGTACCAGCAATCTGTCTTACCGGCGGTGAACCCACCTTGGATCCCGGATTGCCGACCTTCATTGCCGACCTAAAAAAGTTGGGGCTAATGGTAAAATTAGACACTAATGGGACTCAGCCCCAAATATTGGCCTCCCTGCTGGCTGACGGTTTATTAGACTATGTGGCGATGGACATAAAAGGCCCCAAAAAGAAATACAGCCAAATAGCGGGTGTCCCGGTGGATACCAATACTATACAAGATAGCATTGACTTACTAAAGCGAGCAGCACCGGCATATGAATTTCGGACCACTGTAGTGCCAGGATTCCTGAACGCAGCAGATATAGTAACTGTGGGGCAAGAACTTGCGGGAGCAAAAAAATATGTGCTGCAGCAGTTTAGGCCAGCGCATCCGCTCTTGGATCCTAAGTTGGAACAGCAGCCGCCTTATTCTAACGATTTTTTGTACCAAATAGCAGCCCCACTTACAGCCTATGTAGATACAGTAGAAGTGCGCTGCTAGATCAAGAACGTGCCACCGTAAAACTTTCTCGGCGACCGTATTCACCATATAGAATATAGATGGGAATAGGACCGAAACATAGTAATAGTTATTGATTAACTGAATGCGAGATGCTATAATGTAGCTATAAAGCAGGGGAGGTGGAACTCATGGTACTATGTCCGGTGTGTGATATGGAGTTTGAAGTTCCCGAAGGAAAAGGCCCAGGAGACATAGTGGAGTGCCCGTATTGCGGTGTACAGCTAGTGTTGGCGATGGAAGACGGAAAGCTGGTTGCCAAAGAAGCTTAAAACCTAATCTAGAATAATAAAAGCCTTCGTCCTCAAAAGGACGAAGGCTTTTTACTGTTCCTAGACATGACAGTATACAAGTATTAAAATATATATAGACAAGGTAAGTTTATTGATAACGATTTCAGAGCTAAGCTCTGAGTGTGCCTTCTTATAACTGAGCACAATACTGGCTAAGCTGCTTGAGGCCGGAAGCGAATATTTCGGGGTCGCCGCCAAAACCAATGCGGAAATGGCCGGGTTGACCGAAGGCCTCACCGGGGACTAATAATATTCCTTCCTGGTCGAAAGCACCTTGGCAAAAGTCGGTGCCGGTAATATCAGAACGCTTCAGCCAGGGAAAAGCTAGTACACCGGCGGCCGGGGGGATATAATCAATAAGGTCCTGCCATTTAGTTAGCCACCCCTGTAGTACTTCCCAATTAGAGCGGGCTATGGCCGTATTACGATCCATGATAGCCTGTTTGTTGGCTAATGCCAACTGTGCCAGTAAGTCAGAGACAGGAGAGTTGGAAATACTAGTGTAGTCCTTCCATTGCCAGGCTTTTTCTACGAATTCTTGGGGTCCGACGAACCAACCTAGTCGAAGCCCAGATAGCCCATAAGCTTTAGACATACTGCCTACACTTATGGCGCGTGAGCTTAAAGTGCGTGCATACGGTGGGACTTTTCCTGCTTCCAGAGCCAGATCATGATAGACTTCATCGCATAATACCCAAAAGCCTTTTTCTTCGGCCCAACCCAGAATGGTTTTTAAGTCGGCTTCATTAACGACAGCACCGGTGGGGTTGTGGGGTATATTTAAAACCAGCAGCTTGGTTTTGTTGTCGATGAGTTTTTCCAGTTGGTCAAGATCAGGTTGGAACTTTTCTGATGCCTTCAGGTGCCAAAACTTAACGTTGGCCCCGCGTGCTTCAGCAACGGAATACAGGACTTGGTACGCTGGGTATTGAACGATGACGGTATCACCGGGATCTACTAGTATATTGGCTAGTAAAAAATCAGCTTCCATAGCTCCCGTGGTCACTAAAACATTATTAGCGGTTGAGCCGGGATAAAAACTGGCTATGAGTTCGCGTAGAGAGTCCGACCCTAAAGTGGGGTTGTACGAAATACGCGTATCCAAGAGTTTATCCACATGGGTTCCTGTAAGCTCGAGTAATTCCCTAATGGTAAAAGGCTTAGCGTCGGTTTCAGCTAAGTTGTAACGAGCTGTTAACTCGTGTGTGTTGAGCCAATGTTCCACTAAGAAGGGAGCTAATTGCATGTTTATCCTCTCCTATGTAGCTATTATACATTTAGTATTATTTAATATTATTCGGGTTCTCGGTTAAATTCCCTGCTTGAAAATAGAACTATTTAAGCAGCTGGCGAATTAGCAACAGTGTCATTACCCCGGCCAGAAAGCCGTATGTACCCAGACGTTCAAAGCCATGCTCGTGACTGTCGGGGATCAGAGTATCTGATACAGTGTATAACATTGCACCGGCAGCAAAAGCTAAAAAAAACCCTAAAATGCTCTGAAGCCAGTCCACTAACAACATACCTATCAAGGCTGCTGCTGGTTCCACTAGCCCGGTAAGAAGGGCCAACCCAACAGCCTTTGGACCAGAAACACCATTTTCCCTAAGCGGTAGTGCGGCCAGCAATCCTTCGGGCAAGTTTTGAATACCAATAGCGACAGTAAGAATAAGCCCAATTTGATCTTCGCCAGCGGCATAACCGACACCCATGGTAAGCCCTTCAGGCAGATTATGCAGGATAATAGCAGCTATAATCATGAGTGATGATTGCCACTCGGTAGCTTTTGGTTTCCCTGACCGGACATGCTGGTGGGGAAGTAGCTTGTCTAAGACCATTAAGGCACCTGCACCAGCGGTGATGCCCAGCATAACTTGGACTAGCCCACCCTTATTTAGAGCGGAAGGTAAAAGGGATAATAAAGCAGCTCCTGTCATCATGCCGCCGGCAAAGCCGAGTAAACTTCCTTGTAACCAGGTAGGTATATGTTGGATAAAAAGTAAGGGTAAAGCACCAATACCAGCAGCTGCACCGGCGGCTAACGTGGCTAAGAGCTGTGGCCAAAGAATCATCGTAAGGGGCCTCCTTTGATATAGATAGCAGATATTGCCTTAACATCATTAAGCCTTAACATTATTATTATAAGGAAGTGGGGCTATGCGTTGCCCAATTTGTGGTGAACCTGACACGCGAGTACTTGATTCTAGACCAGCTGAATCAGGATCGGTTATTCGTCGTCGCCGTGAATGCGGCCATTGTAACCGCCGTTTTACTACTTATGAACGAGTGGAAGAACAGCTGTTGTTTGTGGTCAAGCGGGATGGCCGCCGCGAACGGTTTGATCGCCAAAAGATTTTAACTGGATTGGTCAAAGCCTGTGAGAAACGCCCTATTTCTTTATCTACCTTAGAAAATGTAGCCGAAGAAGTGGAACGGGAAATTCGTAACGCTTTAGTGGAAGAGGTTTCTTCCACTACCATTGGCGATTTGGTTATGGACCGATTGCGTATCCTCGATGAGGTAGCTTATGTACGATTTGCTTCGGTTTATCGCCGTTTTACAGATGTGGAACGATTCCGCGAGGAATTAGAAACATTGCTCGAAAAACCCAAGCCTTTGATTAATAGACCGTCAGAAAACAATACCCAAAAAAGCGGGCCTGAGCCCGCTTCTTAGACCAAACGGCCATCTTGTTTTTTGGCCTGGGGAGACATTTTGTAGCCGGGTTCCTGGCTTTCTACGTAATTAGTCCTGGCTTTTAACCCCTGCACAATTTGATCTAGCTGCCTGGCATAGCCATCGAATTGTTGTTTGGCATTTTGATCCTGAGTGTCTAAAGAGAAACTTTTTAGAGTACCGACGGCACTTTCCAGGGATGCCAAGGTTTGGTGCAGCTTGGTACCTACCGTCACAATATCGGCCTCCTTATGATATTTTCTTAGTTTCCTCGATTAGGATACCCTTTTGCGGTGGAACTTATAGTGGTAACTTGCGTAGCTGTAGGTATAAACTTGGTAGCAATAGAGGAGACTAATCACAAGGAGGAAGGTCATGGAAAAAAAAGACACACCTTTTAAGCGCCGTTTGGATCAGATGGAGGATGAAGAAGCTCGTATAGAGGGCATTTTTGAAGAAGAAATCATGGATAGTACGAAGCAGTGCCGCGAAGCGGCTGCTTATAAGAAGCTAAATCATGCTCAGACCACCAAGGAGCATAAAAACAAAGCCCGGACTTAGCCGGGCGCAAGGAGCAAGATTAAACAGAACGTACTTCTTTAACTCCGGGTACTTCTTCCTTTAGGGTTTGCTCAATACCTTGTTTCAGCGTCATTAGGGCAAAAGGACAACTACCACAACTACCGGTAAGTTTAACTGTTACAATGCCAGTGTTTTCATCAACAGCGATTAGACGAACATCGCCGCCATCGGCTTGAAGCGAAGGACGGACTTTAGCTAAAGCCTGTTCCACTTGTTCTTTCAAGTGTTACACTCCTTTTATATCAATACTGGTTACATTATACCACGGTCCTTATAAGTCATACAATGGATACCAGCCACTGGGGGCTGTTTTTTTATTTTGACTAAGTTTTGCTCGCTTGATATTGCACGGATTAGTAGATATAATTGGGACAAAAGCTACCCGGTAAGGGTAGGCAACAATCTAAAGAGACCAACATAACAAGGTAAGAAGGGGAGGGGTATTTTGGCGCAACCTTCCTATGAGGCTGATAAGCGCGATATTTTGGAGCGGCTGCGAAAGATCGAGGGGCAAGTTAGGGGTATCCAAAAAATGGTTAATGACGGACGCTATTGTGTGGATATACTTACCCAACTATCAGCCGTTCAAGCAGCACTAAACAAAGTGGGCCTTATGGTCTTAGAAGATCATACGCGGGGATGCGTTGCCAAGGCTATCCAGCAAGATGGTGGAGCAGCAGCCATCGAAGAGCTCCTATTTGTTATCGAAAGATTTATACGTTAAATTTATTTTTCTTTTTTCACTGGGAGGAAAATAAGCCCTGGTCAAGAATACTTGGTGCTAAGGGCTTATTTCTAGCCTAATTTCGATTTTAGGAGGAAAAACAATGCCTATTGTGCAAATCGAACTGTTAGCTGGCCGAACTGTGGATCAAAAACGGGCTCTGGTGGCCAAGGTTACCAATGCTATTTGTGAGAGTTTAGACGTAACGCCTGACAAAGTATCGATTATCTTACGGGATATGGAGTATCATAATTATGCTAAGAACGGCAAACTATTTTCCGACAAATAGCCCCTAATTTAGAGCGTGCTCTAGAGGGGCTTTCGGAGAAAGGGGCGAAGGCGGTGGTTTCGGGAGGCTTAAGTACTAGTGATAAGTTTTTCTTTATACCGATAGGAATCATTCTCCTCGGTTCGGCAGTATGGAACTGGCTACATGGTTGGTTCGATCTTTATAGTCTTATTTGGTTTTTAATTGGGGCTAACAATCTGCTGCTAGTTGGTCAAAGAGCTTGGCCTTATTACCGACACCGCTTTGCTATCTTAATACCGATTACTAGCATGGCACTGATATTAACATCGGCTTATTTGCTGTGGACGTACGTGAAAGCATCATAAGACATTAGGGCAGCATTATTGCCCGGCACAGGCCGGGCTTTTTCTTTTTTACATATTCCAGCGCCGTATGCATATAAATTTAGGGACAAAGCTATCGGGGGGGGAAAAGGCTGTGGGAGTTGGTTACCGTTGGCACAGCCTACGGCGGCGCCTGCGAACAATGGGAAACGAGTCCCTACTGCTGCGCCAATTTTTAGTGGCGGGAGTGCTGTATCTGGCTGTCTGGGGGTTGGTACAAGTTAACCTTCCTCTAACAAATGCCATGGTACAATATATACATTGGTCGGTAGTGGAATACAAGCCGGTCTTGAGTTTAGAACGGCTGCGTTCTTGGGGAGAAGAATTAAATTTGCCCGTGCTGGCTGCGCTTAGCTCCCAAAAGCAAGAGGAAACAGCCCCCTCGTTGTCCGGTTATCTCTTTCCTGTAGATGGCGGCGAGGTTAAGTCGCGTTATGGTTGGCGCCTACATCCTATATCCGGGGAAAAACATTTTCATCAAGGTATTGATATTGCTGCTCCCTTAGGTACCCCTGTAAAGGCCATTGCCAGCGGTTATGTAAGCCAGATTAGAGAAGAAGAACTGCTGGGAAAAGTGGTAGAAATTAAGCACAGCAGTGGTGTGGTTAGTTTGTACGGACATTTAGAGAAGGTGCTGGTGGAGCCAAGACAATTGGTTAAGGG
>JAAYWY010000237.1 GCA_012516165.1 Bacillota bacterium | reverse complement strand
GTCTTTATTGGTTTAGAGCTAAGACAATTTTTATCTTTGGTAGTTATTCTACCAACTTCTAACCAAATCCTGTATACTGTAGCTAGAAATGGTATTTAGCTTGTATAAATCACAAGTTAAGAAAGGGTAGAACCGGAATGAGAAAGAAACGACTGCCAGTTAGGCTTGTGATGTGTTTTTTGCTAATAGCCATAGTTTTAACTACCGGTTGCCAAAATCTATTGGTAGGACCATCTGGGTCAGGTGATAGTGAAGCTGCTACCATGGCCCAATGGAAAAAGGTTTTTCGGCAATATTTGCCCCAAGGTGCTTTTTTGATTGAACCTTCTCAGGACAGTGTAACTTCGCCTCCTCCACCACTTATTCAACAGGCTGATTTGGACAACGATGGTAAAGACGAGCTTATTGCTGGCTACCGCATAGGTGAAAATACTGTAGGCGTACTGGTACTAAAGCACACAGGAGAAAATTGGCATAAGCTTTGGGAGGCCCGCGGAGATGGACCTAGACTGACCCTGCTGCAGCCGGTAGACGTAACTGGTGACGATACTTTGGAGCTGTTGGTCGGTTGGGGCCTAGATAACGAAGCCGGTAATCAGCTTTGCATTGTAACTTTTCAAGACGAAATAAGAATTTTAGCCGAGCAGGCTTATCACCAACTAGAGGTGCTTGATCTTTCTGGTGACTACGGTCAAGATGGCAAAGCTGAACTGGCTATCTGGGGCCGGATAGACGAATGTGCCTATGAAGTGGAGGTATACCGCTGTTATCAGCAGCAGCTTATTCCAGCAGTGGACACTTATCGGACTTATTTCCCGCGTGTAGTACGGTACTACGAGCAACAGGTGTTAGCCATTCCTGATCAACCACTTTTATGGTACTACCTAGCCGATGCGCAATTAAAAGCTGGTCAACCAGAAGACGCATTAAAGTCTATCGCCCGAGCAGAGGATTTTGATCCCACCTCGTTTAGACCGGGATCTTTGGCGGTCTTAAAAGCCGATGCCTTATTAGCCCAAGGTAAATTACAAGAAGCAATGAATGCTTATCTTAAATTAGCCCGCTTTGATCCTGAAGGAATCGATCGCCGTGATAAAGCACGTGCTCTCTATGGTTTGGGGCGGGTTAAAGAAACTTTACCGGGCCTGGACCCCGCTGCTGCTAAAGCCGACTATAAACGAGCGTTGGCCACAGACCCCAACTGGTTGTTGCCTGCCATCGCACTAGAACGAATTGAGTCCGTACCCCTTACCCGCTCCTTGGTTGGATATCTTAGCAGTTTGGCCCCAGAAAAACGAGCCGGGGGCATTGACCAGCTTAGCCAATTTGCCAAGGAACACGATATAGATATAACATATGTAACCCAACTACTCGGAAAAGAACGCCTCAGAGTAGTGGCAGCTGATTTTGGGCCAGCCGACCAGACAGCTGGCAATGTTGCCCATGCTTTATTTTGGTGGGACGGCTTGCACGAAGCACCGGTTAAATACCAAGTATTTTATAGTGCCGAAGCTGCTTTCCATGGGCTATGTAAAAACTGTACCATAAAGAACTTAAACCTGACTGTAACACCCGATAATACAGTCCAAGCTGAGCTGCTTTACGAAATAGGTTCTCAAGAGCTACGATACAAATTGACCCTGGTAAATGGCCATTGGCAAATAACCGAACGCACCATGGTGCAATAACAATAAGCATCCGATAAAGCCGCTTCTTTCCATTAGTTGTTATAGTGCCCTTATACAGATAATCTGGGCTGTTTGCGTACCATGAAATAGAATCAAAAAACAACAGGTCCGGTTGCGACAGTGTAAGCATGTATTTTTGCCTACACTTATAGCACCGGACCTGCCATTTAATTTACACAGTCCAATCCTAATTCTCTGATAACAGCGGTAAGGGTATCTCCCGCCGAGCCATGAATCACCACATCGGCTCGTCCTTCAGCTGGCGTAGGATCTCGGTTTATAATAGCTAAACGGGGTACATGAAACGCCAAAGTATTCGCCGGCGATACGGTAAGGCTCGAGCCTACCACTAACATAAACTGGCTTGTTTCTACTGCCTGTACTGCTTGGCTAAAAGCCACCGGCATCATATCCCCAAATAGCACCACATCCGGCCGCAAACTGCTGCCGCATTTCTCACACCGGGGAATAGGCTCCTTAGATAGCTGCGACAATGCTTGTTCCATGGGATAGGTACAACCACAGCTGCGGCAGTGGGCTGTACGTAAATGGCCATGGACCTCTAACACATTCTCGGCCCCACCTTTTTGATGGAGACCATCGATGTTTTGAGTAATAATGGTGTGAATATAACCAGCTTTCTCCAACTTAGCTAGTGCTATGTGACCAGCATTGGGCTGAGCATCTAAGGTCGGTCCAAACACTTGGGCAAAATACTTCCAAAAGGTTTGGGGCCGAGCATACAATGCATCCACCGATAAATACTCCATGGGGTCAATATGGTTCCACAGACCCGTACC
>JAAYWY010000236.1 GCA_012516165.1 Bacillota bacterium | reverse complement strand
GGAAGTGGAAGTGGCAGGGGTAGTAGACCGCGATTTTGAGGCACCAGGTATTAAACTGGCAGATAAACTGGGAATTCCTACTGGGAATGATATTTCCTGGTTACTACAGCAGCCTAACTTAAGTATGGTTATAGAGGTTACAGGGGTAGAAGCGGTGCAAAACGCCCTTAGAACGAATATTCCTCCCGGCTGTCACCTGGTAGATGCTGATGCAGCTAGGCTCTTGGTTAGTGTAGCTTTGGCCCAAGGCAAAATGGTAGATAAGGTGAAAACTATAGCAGGCCAAATCGCTTGTTTTGCCGATGAAATTGGTCAAGCGCTCACGGCCTGGCAGGAAAAGGCTCCAGCTGTAGACGCGCTCAGCCGGGAAGTAGCCACAGCAGGTGAACAAGCGGCAGCTGGGGTGAAAGGCACAGCTGGGGTCTTAGACCTTATTCGTAAACTAGCCCGCCAAACTAATATTTTAGGCCTTAATGCCAATATTGAGGCGGCACGGGCAGGGGAAAGCGGTCGCGGTTTTGCTGTTGTGGCAGCCGAGGTGCGCAAACTGGCGGCCGAAAGCGATGAATCAGTAAAGCAGGCGGCTGTAGCGATTGATGATCTGCAAAAATTTTTGCAACAGGTACGCGCTTCCATGGAGGAAACATTAATGGCTACAGAGGCACAAGTAGACTCGGCTGAAAAAATTGGTTCTAGCTTGGCATCGCTTTCCCAGGCTTGTGCTCAGCTAGCGGATTTGGAAAGCTAACTGTAAATAATTGCGCCCAGAGCAGCTGCTATGAGTAAGGTTACAATGGGGTCTAAGTGTAGTCGGCGAATAGCAAAGAAAGCAGCGGCTGCTATGACCCAGCTAGAAGCAAATGGCAGGGACGAAGGTAAAATGCCCCAGGTGGCAGCGGCAATTAGTGCGACAACTGCTGGGCGAATACCGGTAAAAGCGGCCTGCACTTGGTTTAGTGAGTTGTATTTTAAAAAAAGAAGGGTGAGAGTTAGAACCACTAACAGCGACGGGGTAACGACACCGATGGTAGCAGCCAATGAACCCAAAACCCCGCCCATTTTATAACCGACAAAGGTGGCGGCATTGATGGCGATAGGACCTGGTGTTACCTGAGAAATAGCTACTACATCGATAAACTGAGATAGAGTTAACCAGCCATTTGCAGCGACGATTTCTTTTTGAATCAGTGGCAGCATGGCATAACCGCCACCAAAACTAAACAGGCCAATTTTGAAAAAGGTCAAAAACAGTTGGGGATAAATAGACATTACTTATCGCCTCGGCTTTCTCCAGGGTTGTGGCTATCAGGGGATACTTCGATGCTGGTTTGGTCGGCTGTTCGGTGGTTGTTTAGGGCCAAACCAGCACTGGCCGCAATTATGATCACAATTACTGGATGAAGTTGGAGCACAGTAAGCAGCAGCAAAGCTATGATTGATAATATAGCTGCCTGCCGCGACCGAATGGTTTTTTTGCCTACATCATAAACAGCCGAAGCCATTAAGGCTACAATAGCTGGACGCATTCCAGTCAGAGCGCCGCGCACGAAACGGTTGTCTTGTACACCAAGAAAAAAAGTAGCTATAATAAGCAGGATAGTAAAGGATGGTAAGACGGCTCCTAATACCGAAGCCAACGCTCCTGGGAGGCCTTTCAATTTGTAACCGGTCATTACGGCTATGTTTACAGCAATGGGGCCAGGTGAGCTTTGTGCTACGGCGATGGCATCTACAAATTCTTCGTCTTTTAGCCATTTTGATTTTTCTACTAAAGACTTTTGAATCAGCGGTAACATGGCATAGCCACCACCAAAAGTAAACGCACCAATGGATAGAAATGACCAAAAAAGTCGGGCTGGGGTAGGTGGTACCAGCGATGCATCGGTTTGGGTTACCGAGGCAATTGCGGTATCAGAACAAGAACGATTTTTCATGCTGAACGACCTTTCTAAGTAATTTCTTTTTCTCAGAATATCATAACCTGACTTTCTCTGCCAAGGAAAAGCATCGGCTATTGTAACAAAGAGAGCGTTTTGCTGCTTAAAAAATGCCAGAGAATGCCAATAGCGGCTAAGATGGTAAGCATAATTAAGGCTCGTCCAGCGATGGTCAAGGTTGCATTGAAGAAGAACTGCTCGGGGAATAAACGAATTAGATTGTCCTTGGCTGGGTCCAGCTGCCACAGTACGTTGTTAAAAGAAAGTAAGTGAAAGTAAGTAAAGGCTTGGTTAAAATTTATCCGGACAGCTAATAAGAGGAGCAGGAACAAGGCGATGCCACCGATACTACCGGTGGCCAGAGCGACGATAAGCGGCCGTTGCCAATGTCTTTTGTTAAGAAGGAGTATTAAGCCAATGCTAGTTGCTATGAGCGCCGCGGCTATATTGCGTAGGGTTACTCCCAGGCGAAAAAGGTGATAAACATCGGCCAAGTGAGCCAGCTCATGATCTTGGTACAGTGGCTGTGGGCCTTGATCGGTAGCGATGAGAACTTGAGGTGAAACCCTGTGGTTACGGTAATAATCCCACAATGCCTGACTAAACTGACGGTATTCAGAGGCACTAAAGCCGGTAGATTCCTTTAGACCTAAAATGTCATACTGGCGAAGGTAAAAACGCTCGGAAAAAGCAACGCTTTCAGTAGCCAGCAAGGTAACTAATACCGGTATTGATATGGCCATTACTAAGGCAGCCAAGCAAACGGCTGTTTTTTTCATAGATGAACCTCCTTGGGTTTTAAATAACATTATTTATGATAATATCATGAAGTACAGCATCTAGGCAGTGAAAAAACAGTTTTCTTGAACTATCTGGCCGTTGCCATCTTTTGTAGCTACAGGTACAATGATGGAGAAAGAAGGGTT
>JAAYWY010000235.1 GCA_012516165.1 Bacillota bacterium | reverse complement strand
TAAGATACGAACTACACCTGAAGACTCCGTAGACGAACCATAGCTGGACACAGCCATAAAGTCAAAAGTAGCTGGCAGTTTGATTCGTTGGGCTAACTCACTCAGAAAAATCACTGCCCCCTTGAGCACTCCTACCAAAAGTAGTGACTTTCCGGCATAATCCTGGGTGATTTCGGCACCTAGTTCCTGGATTCGCCTTTTTAGTGTTGCTTCATCTACTAATATTTCGCTGATGCTGCTCATAAAAGATCAACAATCTCCTTCCTTAACTCACTATGGTTGGTCTTCTTCTTACATGAACAAAAAGCTTTCTTTTCGTTTTACCTGTAACGATAAAACGAGCATCTACCCTGAGTCCAGCCACCCAGATAATATCGCCAGCTCCATTAGTGATAATCAGTACCTGGTCTCGCTGTTGACGCGGGATCTTGCGGTCAATAAGAAAATCACTCAGCTTGCGGCTACCCCCTGCACCTTGCGGATAAAATCGATCTCCCTGGCGGCGGTTACGGACATACAGATTACACCCGGCTTCATTATAGTCAAAAAAGCCAGCGGCGACAAGAGAACTGGAAAGAGAATCCACCGGTGGTTGGTCCACAGATGCAGCAACTTCAAGCCCCAGTTCCGGGATAAACGTTACCCCCGGAACAACCAGCGGATAGCAAAACTCCGGCACCTCCTCTTCATGGCAGCTCCCCACAGTGAAAACCAGGTGGTGGTAAGTTCGCCTCGCCTGTACTTGTTGCGGCAAATGAAGCTCCTTGCCCACTGAAGCAACCGCCAGTCCTAGCAAAGCTTCTGTATGTTCAAAGCTTAAATTCCGATCATCGCCAGCTACAGCAGCAAATGCCCGGCGAAGAAGGCGGCGTTTAAGGGCTACGGGCAGCCGGTTTAACTGAGCTGTATCCACCCGGACCTCACTACCAGCTAGCTCGGCTACCTGTTGGTAGACTTGGTCTGTCATAGCTGCCAAGTAGTCATCTTCTTGTTGCCAGATGGCAGCCGACTGAGCTAGTACTTCCTTTATATTGGGATTGGCTTGATCTTTGAGCCACGGCAACAACTGATAACGGATCCGGTTGCGTAAATAGGCTAAATCCACATTATAAGGATCATGTCGAGGCACAAGGCCAAACGAAGCTGTATAAGCTTCGGTCTCCCGACGAGTAACTTCCAGCAGGGGCCTAATCACCCAGCCATAGGGTGCCGACCGCAGCGGCCGAATGCCCGCAATGCCAGAAAGACCCGATCCACGCAGAAGACTAAGGAGCACTGTCTCAGCCTGGTCGTCCTGGGTTTGGCCCACAGCCACCTTATTAACCTTAAGCTCACGAGCCAAGTCCTCATAAAAGCGATAGCGGGCAACTCGGCCCGCTTGTTCCACCGTTAAACCTTCATCGCGGATAAGCGCTGGTACATCGGTATCTCGGCGAAAAAAAGGCACATCCAACCGGACTGCAAGCTCCTTCACCCAATTAGCATCCGCCTCAGCCTGTTCGCCCCGCATTAAGTGGTTTAAGTGAGCTACATAAAGATGTAAATCATATTCAGTTGACAATTCCTTTAGGGCCAATAACATTGCTGTGGAATCAGCTCCACCGGACACAGCCACGATCACCTTGTCCCTAGGTGCCAGCAATTGGTAGCGCTGGCAGGTGGCACGCACTTTCCTGACAAACTCCTCCATTTAACCACCGCTCTCTGTCCACCCGTTCTTACGCCACGGGTTTTCTCTAAGTTGCTATATTTTGGGCTAAGACAGAGCCTAGCCCCGCTGTCAAGTAGCTTCGCTGTCGATTTGTAGCAAAGTCAGGCCGCTCTTTGGCGGGATGGGTCTCCAGTAGGGTGCAGCATCTATAGCTCCGTTTCCTAGCACTATAGCTCCAGTACAACCCTGCTATCACCTTATTCGCCCTAATAACTATTATTTCCTCCCCAAGAAACTTTTAATAGCACAAAAAAAGAACCCCAAACCCGGGGTTAATCCCTCATTAAACCCTAGACCGCCTCAACGCTCACCGCCAGTACAGTCACATCGTCGTGTACGCCACCAGAGCGTCGCTGGGCTAAATCCAAAATACTTAATGCTAACTGTTCTGGATCTTCGCTACTGTGTTTGAGGTAATTCAGGAGCCAGTCAATCCCTGCTGCCCGCTCACCCCTGGACTCTAGTACTCCATCGCTGATCATAACC
>JAAYWY010000234.1 GCA_012516165.1 Bacillota bacterium | reverse complement strand
TACATGTATAGTATAATGGCAACAAAGTTAGATACAGGCAGGAGGCACCAGTTCATTGCAAACAGGTAAAATTTCAGCCGAACTATTACAGCAGATAATTTTCCCCTACTTGGGTGCAAAGCGTGGCGATGTATTGGTGTACCCTGGTGTGGGGCAAGATTGTAGCGTAGTGGATTTAGGTGAAGAACTAGCTATTTTATCCAGTGACCCCATCACTACTACGGGACATAATCTAGGTTACCTGGCTGTTCATATTTCTGCCAACGACATAGCTGCCACTGGCGCACAACCAATAGGCTTGCTCTTAACCCTTCTTTTGCCACCCGGCACATCTTTAGCTAAGGTAGAAACTATTATGCAGCAAGTCCACCGGACAGCCCAAAGTCTAGGTATGGCTGTCCTGGGCGGACATACAGAGTTTACCAACGCTGTCCGCCAGCCCTTGGCCGCAGTGACAGCTTTGGGTAAAGCTAAAAAAGGACATTTTGTTACCGCCAGCAAAGGCCTTCCTGGCAACACACTGGTTATTACAAAAAGTGCTGCCTCCGAAGGTACTGCTATTTTAGCTGCTGACTTAAAAGATATCCTGGAGCCCCAGCTGGGATCAGCACTCATTGATCGCGCTCAAGACTTTATCCATCACGTCAGCATCGTTCCCGAAGCCCAAATTGCGGTTAGTTTTGCCACTGCCATGCATGACGTTACCGAAGGTGGCGTACTAGGAGCGGTGTGTGAGTTGGCTCATGCCTCTGGCTGTGGGGTAGAATTGTGGGCTGATAAGGTACCTTTAGCCCACGAAACAGCCGCTATTTGCCAGGTTCTTAACTTGGACCCACTAGGCCTTATCGGCAGCGGCTCCCTTCTTATTGCCACCAACGATCCCGATCAACTGATCACCGCCCTCGCCAAAGTCGGCATACCGGCGACCGCCATCGGCCAGCTACTTACTAAGGAAGAAGGTTGCTGGCTTATTCAAGGTGGCAAACGCCGACCTCTGGCGGTACCGGAAAGAGATGAACTATACAAGGTGCTGTAGATAATAAAAAGATAGCGAAGAGGAATAACCCTCTTCGCTTTTGTTTTTCCTTATTAAGACTTGGTTCAGTGTGTGGATGTTGGCGTTAATATCTCTGTGATGAGTACGACCCACAGAACAGGTCATTCTCTACGGAATATCAGGCACCAATACCCGGTTTTTCTTTCTTCATCTTACCTAGTACATTGACAGCCTCAACAACCAGGAAGATAGCCAGCACAAAGAGCAGTATACCAGGAATCCCCAGCACCAGGTTCCCTTTAGCTAGGTTATCTTTGATCAGGAAAACCAAGGCTGTCAAGGTGGCAGCAAACATAAAGACCATGGGGTACATGGTAGGCCGACTGTCGCGCTGTAAAGATGTCAACCAGACCGACACCGTCAACAACGCCAACGCTGCCAGCAGTTGGTTGGCACTACCGAAAATAGGCCAAATCTGAGACCAGCTGCCCGACAGAGCCAAGGCCCCTGCCAAGGCCACCGTAACAAACGTGGCCAAGTACTTGTTAGATAAGCTTGGAACCCGGGTAGAGAAGAACTCTTCCCATGCATAGCGGCCTAAACGGGTAGCCGTATCCAGCGATGTCAAGCAAAAAGCATTCACGGCCAAAGCACCAAAGGTGGTGCCAAATGCTACGGGAATACCAAAGTGACTCATAAACTGGCCTACACCAGCCGAAAATACACCGCTTGGTCCACCTAATTCTTTTAGGGCCGTCGCATAGCCGTCTTTAGTCAAGCAAGTCACTGTGGCTAAAGCTACCAAAGCCAATAATCCTTCAATTAACATGGCACCGTAACCGATGATCTTGGCATCTTTTTCATTAGCCAACTGCTTAGCCGTAGTACCCGATGAAACCAATGAGTGGAAACCAGAGATAGCACCACAGGCCACAGTTACAAATAGCATCGGGAATAGCGGACCAGCCGAAGTATTAAAAGCAATAAAAGCAGGAAATTCCAAGGACGGATTGCCCAAGATAAGGCCAAGAAGAGCACCGAGTAAACTAATATATAGCAAGAATGAGTTCAAATAATCGCGAGGCTGCAGCAAAATCCATACCGGAAGAATTGAAGCTACAGCAATATAGACCAAGCAAAACCAAGTCCAGAAAGTAGCTGAAGCGTTAATAGGATACTGAACACCCAACCATACACAGAAGAATAATAAAGCAACACCGATAACAGTTGATATCCCCAGCGGTGCTTTATAGCGGTAAACAGCCAGACCAAAGCCCACTGCTAAAATGATAAATAGTATTGAAGTGGTAGCCACCGCCGGTACTGCAACAAAGGTCTGCACTACGAGGATGGTAAATACTGCTACCACCAGAACCAAAGCTAGGTAGGAAAAGCACAGGAAAAAGAACTGCCCTTTCTCTCCAATATGTGCTCGTACTACTTCGCCGACGGATTTTCCTTCGTGGCGTACCGAGGCCACTAAAGCGGTAAAATCGTGCACGCCGCCAAAAAACACACTACCGATTACAATCCAAAGGAACACCGGTACCCACCCGAAAACAGCAGCGGCAATGGGACCTGTGATCGGACCAGCACCAGCAATACTGGCAAAGTGGTGGCCTAAAAGTACCGGTGCCGGAGTAGGAACATAGTCAATACCGTCATACAGGGTTTCGGCTGGGGTTTTGGCTTTGGGGTCAAGAACCAATACCTTTTCTGCCAAGTATTTACCGTAAAAGACATAACCAACAAATAAAATAATAGCACCAATAACGACCATTAAGGTGGTACTCATATAAACAGCCCTCCTTCAGTTATGGTCTAACCTGAGACACTAGAGACCGAAGCCGAGGACGTCCCTACCTGGCCCTCCTTTCCTTCGGCTATGCAGTAGGCCTCCCGTACTGCACGGCCTGCTTTGTTACTGTATACTTCGTGAGCAGTGAGATCCACTGCTAGAAGCCTAACATCGCACCAGCCCCGTAATAAAAAACTAAAGTTGCGGCTATAACGAAACCTCTCTATCGTTTGTCTTCCCTGAGGGGTTATGCCACCTGTAGCCACCAGTATTCCGGTAAGCACTGTAGACATGTGTTCATCGCTAGGCTGGACAAGATCCGCGACAACTTTTTTGAGACAAGCAGCAAAGTGCTCCGCCGTCTGTGCTGTTACCTGATCAATCCCGCGCACCAGTACTATCTCATGGTTCTCGTAAGCAAATAGTTTAATTTCCTTGAGAAAGAAATATTTCTCGCTGCGCATTTTAAAACGAGCTAGTAAATCCCATTTTTCCCCGGCTACCATCTCGTCTTGAAAAACGTCGTAATAGGGAGCCAGTCGCTGCGTTATAACGTTAAGGTAGTTGTCTAAGGTTATCATTAGCTACACTCCCCCCTACATAAAAGCATAACAAAACCGCTGATCCTTCTCTACAGATTAGGGATCAGCGGTCTAAATATTAAGATAAACGGTACTGAATCGGCTCTAACCGGTTTAGTACACTAAAGAACTAATCCTAACTTCTCCCGCAGGGTGGGTGCCTGCCGCCTACTCACAGGAATTTCCGTGTGTTTTTCATCCGCAATCACCACCAGGTAGCTGCCGTGAAACCAAGGGATAACCTCTGCTACATGGTCTATATTTACCAAATACCCTTTGTGGACCCGTACAAAACGATGCCCTAGCCTCTCTTCCAGTTCCGCCAAAGTACTGCGTACCTGATACTCGTCAGATCGGGTGTTAATGATCACCTCTTTGTCCCGGCAATAAGCAAAACAAATATCCGTTACCGGCAGTAACAAAATACGGCCGTTGGTCTCCACTGGCACTCGAGCTATTTCTTGCTCTTCTTTAATTCTTTCTAAAAAAGATTGGAGATTGATTGCTAATTCCGCCTGCTTCAAGTCCCTACGCAATGTTAACAGACGGTTCACCGTCTGGGCCACGCGTTCTTCTTGAAACGGCTTCAAAATATAGTCCACTGCATTCACGTCAAAAGCTCGGAGGGCATAACTATCATAGGCCGTGGCAAATACCATAAGCGGTGGGGGCTCAATTTGGGCAAGCACCGTCTCGGCAACGGCGAACCCATCTTGTTCCGGCATCTTAATATCTAAAAAGATCGCTTCCGGTTGGCGAGCCAATGTCAGCTGGATAGCCTCCCGCCCTGTAGACGCCTCATCTACTACTGTTACCTTCCCCGTTTTTTCTAATAGGTACCGTAGTTCAGAGCGAGCGGGCGCTTCATCATCTGCTATCAGCACCTTAAGTTTAGCTGGCTGTAAGTTGCTCATGCTCTTCTACCTCCAACGGCACGGCAAAACTAACACAGCTGCCAACTCCAAAAACACTGCTTATGGTAGGAGCAAACTCTGAACCATAGATGTTTTTGAGCCGTTCACTAACATTAGTAAGACCAATGCCCCTAGAATGAGTACCCCGCTGTACCTGCTCTAAAGTTTCGGCCGTCATGCCGACGCCTGTATCTTTAACTTCCAGGTATAAGTTGCTCCCCTCCTGCCGAGCCACAATAGATACCCGGCCCCCGCCCGATTGGGGAGCAATACCATGTTTTACCGCATTTTCTACCAATGGTTCTAAGGTTAGCCGAGGAAGCTTAACTTGTAAAAACTCTTCTGGCACTTCTTCTACCAGCTCTAGTTTGGGACCAAAGCGAGCTTGCTCTAAAGCTAAATAGGCTCGCACATGCTGTAATTCTTCTTTTAATGTACAAAAATCGCCAGCCTGAGCCAAGTTACGACGGAAATAAGCTGCCAGGTCCAGCAATAACGTTCGTGCCATATTCGGTTCGGTCCGGCAGTAAGAAACAATGGTGTTGATGGCATTGAACAAAAAGTGGGGGTTAATTTGGGCCTGCAAAGCTGTAAGTTCAGCCTGAGCCGCCAGTTCCGCCCGCCTCGAAGCTTCGGCTAACTCCAGCTGAGTAGAAAAGAGTTGAGATAAGCCAGAAGCTACCTCCATATCTACAGAGCTTATACCCCCAGCATGGGCCCGATAGAGCTTAAGAGAGCCCACCACGCGGTTTTGACAAAACAGCGGCACCACTATCCCCGCTTGTAACGGGCAATCATCTTCGCTGCAACCGATCTCCTGTTGAGATTGAGCTACTTCCACCGTCCCCTGTTCTAGAACACGCCCTGTAGCCTGGGTTAAAAAAGGATGTCCTGGCAAATGATGATCAGACCCTAAACCCACATGGGCCAGTACTGTTTCGCGGTTGGTTATAGCCACTGCGTCCACTCCGGTAAGCTCTAAAATAATACGAGCAGTGTAACCGGCTGAACGCTGATTTAGTCCCTGCTTTAGATGAGGTAAAGACAAACGAGCTATTTCCAGAACTTTCTGGGTCTGCACAGCACTGATCCGATTTTCTTCCGCTTTGATAGTATCTAACATCGAAATAAAAATACCTACACCTGCTCCATTTACCAAGATCATGGGCACAGCAATCACCTTTACTAATTCCAGCGCAGCTGTAAACGGCCGGGCAAAGAGCAGCAGAATTATCATCTGCAGAAGCTCAGCCACCAAGCCGGTGGCAAGCCCCACTTCCCAGTCAAATTGTTGTATACGGCGCGATATCAGACCACCTAACAAACCTTCCATTGTGGTTGACAGTCCGCAAGCAAAACCGGTGAACCCGCCCAACGACCAGCGATGTAAGCCTGCGATAGCGCCAGCTCCTAGCCCTACCCAAGGACCACCGATCAGCCCTGACACCACTGCCCCCACTGCTCGCGAATTGGCGATGGCACCTTGCACCTCAATACCCCAATACGTTCCCAACAAAGTGAAGAGACCAAATCCCAGGGTGAGCAATACCTTGTCCCTTCTCGTAGCCATTTTATTATTACCTAATGCCCGCCGAAACAGCGGAATACGGCTAAAAACGAAAGCACTGGTGGCAATAACACACATTCTTAAAGTCAATTCCATAAACAGTGTTGTTACCAATGTCCCTTCACCTCCAGGGGTATCATCAAAACACCGTACATCCCGTGACCTCTAGATACTTAAACCACCACCCGCCCCGCACATCAATTGATAACGATTCTTCTCGTAACAATGACGGACTTACCCATAAAGTTACATCCTCGATGACAAATTCCTTATAGTGTTCTCTCTTAGCGGGCTCTCCTAAGCGCACGGCTGGGAGGGGCAAAGCAAATCAAGTTCCAGCTGGTTTTTGGCGAAAGACCGTTGCCTGCCCTCCCCGCTGACGGATAAATGCTAATGCTTTGGTAGTTACATAGGGAGTTACTGCCATAATAATCCCCCCGGAGAAAAATCTAAGCCTAGACATTGAAACGAAATGACATAATATCCCCGTCTTTAACTATATAGTCTTTCCCCTCTAAACGTAGTAGCCCTTTCTCCCTCAATTTGGCCATGGTTTGCTCGCGTACCATATCGTCGTAGGAGACCACCTCGGCCCGGATAAAACCGCGCTCAATATCGGAATGAATCTTCCCGGCCGCCTGCCGGGCAGTGGTGCCGCGGCTAATCGTCCATGCCCGTACCTCGTCGGAACCCACCGTAAAATAAGAGATAAGATCTAAGTGAGTATAGGCTGCCCGCGCCAGACGGGCTACTCCTGATTCACTCACACCCAAGTCCTCCAAAAACGCTGCTCGCTCCTCTACTGGCAGTTGGTTGATTTCTTCTTCTAAGGGAGCGCAAACCACGAGGAGAGGCATACAATGTTCACGAGTATAAACCGTAAGTTCTGCCTGTCCAGGAGCATTGTTAGTACTGAGCCCTTCTTCTGAAGTATTGAGCACTGTCAACATCGGTTTTTCCGTATACAAGCCATAGTTTCTAAGCGCCAGTTTCTCTTCAGCAGTATATTCCTGGCTACTAACTAGTTGCCCATTTTCCAGTGCCTGCTGTGCCTTGGCTAACGCTTCCCGTTCACCAGGTGCAGGCTTAGCCGCCTTGGCATTCTTGCCCAGACGCTCTAACCGCCGCTCCACTGTACTTAAATCAGAAATAATAAGTTCCGTAAGTATATCCTGTAGGTCCGACACCGGCTGTGGGGGCTGTGCCATCCCAATGGCCTCGTTTACAAAACCACGAAGGATAAGCACCAACGCATCAGCATCTTGCAACTCTCGGGAAAATTCCACTGCCCCACCCTTACTCAAGCCAGGGATATCAACAACATCTATACGGGCATACGTAGTTTTTTGGGGCTGAAAAAGATCGCTCAACACATCTACTCTGGAATCAGGAACTTTAGCCACACCAGTGTGAGTAGCTCGTTCACCGGCATAAGCTGCCGTAGCCACCCCAGCACCGGTGAGTAGATTGAAAAACGTTGTCTTGCCTGAAAGCGGCAAGCCCAGTAAACCTATTTTCATAATATTACCTTTATCCTCCTCCGGATTTGGTATCATTTACTAACCGCAATATAAGCCAGGATTTGAATTGCTAGATGGCTTTATGTTTTTACCTTAATCTTTATTATACTATAAACTATAACACCAAGAAACCTAGTGACGCAGACTTTGTCCATCCTCCATTGCAAATATGTTATTGTTGTTTTTATGTCAATGAATAAGGCTATTTTTGCCTTGTTATGCACCATATCATTATACCCCTGACCAGTATATTCTCAAAATACATGAGCCATGGCGGTCCGTACACATATCATTTTTATTTAATCAAAATGTAATAAACATGTCCTTGACTAATTTCTGTTTTTGTGTGATAATAAGGACAATATCAGGGTATACTAAAATTTCGGAAGGAGGCGTGGATAATGAAAAGACGGTTAGAAGCACTTAAACGGGAGCGCGAACAGCTTCTTGATGAGTGGACCAGCGATAAAGACGATAAAGACACCCGCCTAAAATTGCTGGTTAGGCTTATGGATCTCGAAGAAGAAATTAGTGGTCAGGATATTGCCTAATAATTAGGGGGGGCAGTTACAATCTGACTAACATTATTTATTTTTCTAGAAACATATTAACCCACTGTATTCTCAAGTTTTACTTACGAATACAGTGGGTTAAATTATCTTTACTCCAATATGTCTCATAGTCTAACAGCTACTTAAAACAGCAGCAGGCCCGCACCAAATAAAGTGCGGGCCTGGTAAAATATTTTCCGGCAACGACCTACTCTCCCAGGGGAATACCCCAAGTACCATCGGCGCTGGAGGGCTTAACGGCCGTGTTCGAGATGGGAACGGGTGTGACCCCTCCGCTCAAGTCACCGGAAATATGTGAGGTACATAG
>JAAYWY010000233.1 GCA_012516165.1 Bacillota bacterium | reverse complement strand
GAATTACTGTATTCCACCGGTTGCCGAGTGAGTGAGTTAGTGGGATTAAATCTAGAGGACCTCAATTTTTCGGCAGGCTGTGCTCGTGTTCTAGGCAAAGGCCAGCGAGAACGGGTAGTTCTTTTAGGAGAGCGGGCGCTGGCATCTTTGGAGCGGTATCTAGACAAAGGACGCCCTGATTTGTTACGGGGCAAGTCTCTTGAGAAAGCGCTATTTTTAAACCGGTTTGGTGGACGGTTAACAGATCGTAGCGTGCGGCGTATAGTGGATAAATACACTGAGAAAGCGGCGCTGCAGCTGGATATCAGTCCTCATACCTTGCGCCACACCTTTGCTACCCATCTATTAGAACATGGAGCTGATTTGCGTAGCGTACAAGAACTTTTAGGACATGCGAATCTGTCTACGACCCAAATATATACCCATGTAACAAAAAGGCGTCTCTATCGAGAGTATCAGGCCGCACATCCCCGTGCCTGAAATGAGGGAGGAGAAAATATGTTTCATGGTACCACCATTGTTGCCGTACGTCGAAACGATAAAATAGCTATGGCTGGTGATGGTCAGGTTACCATGGGCGATAAAACTATTGTAAAGCATGGTGCTAAGAAAGTGCGACGCTTATACAATGGTACTGTGGTAGCTGGCTTTGCTGGATCAGTTGCGGATGCTTTCACCCTATTCGAAAAATTTGAAGCCAAGTTAGAGCAGTACCAGGGTAATTTACAGCGGGCTGCAGTAGAATTAGCCAAGGAGTGGCGTCTTGATCGTATGTTACAGAAACTAGAGGCTTTGCTTGTGGTGGCTGATTATAAGCAAATCTTGATGATTTCCGGCAACGGGGAAGTAATTGAGCCTGACGATGATGTAGCTGCTATTGGTTCCGGTGGTCCCTATGCTTTAGCTGCTGCCAGAGCTTTAATGAGACATAGCTCCTTATCAGCCGCTGACATTGTCAGAGAAGCTATGCTCATAGCATCCGAGATCTGTGTTTATACTAACAACCAGATCATTGTAGAGGAGTTGTAGTGCTTTGATACAAGAACTTCGTCCTTGGCAAATAGTAGCTGAACTGGATAAATATATTATTGGGCAAGTGGATGCCAAACGGGCTGTAGCGGTGGCGCTTCGCAACCGCTACCGTCGTTCTTTGTTAGCGCCAGAAGTACGAGAAGAGATTACGCCCAAAAATATTCTCATGATTGGGCCTACCGGTGTCGGCAAAACTGAAATTGCTCGCCGTTTGGCCCGGCTGGTTAATGCGCCCATGGTTAAGGTAGAAGCTACCAAGTTTACAGAAGTAGGCTATGTAGGCCGGGATGTAGATGCTATGATCCGGGATCTAGTGGAAACATCCATTCGGATGGTTAAAACGGAACGAATGGCAGCGGTAGAAGAGAGAGCTCAGGATTTAGCCGAGAAAAGACTACTGGATTTGCTTGCGCCGTTACCCAAAAAACGAGGTACTGGCCCTAATCCCTTTAACTTGTTATTTGGCTTGAAAGATGATAGTGATTTGCCATATGATGATGCCGATGGTGATCTGCTGGTAGAAGTGAAAGAACGTCGGGAACGTATCCGTCATCGCTTAGCTCAGGGAGAGATGGAGGATGAGCTAGTAGAAATTGAAGTAGAAGACAGTGGTGTACCCATGCTGGAGGTTTTTACCGGTGTCGGCGTTGAGGAAATGGGGATTAACCTTCAAGAAGTACTAGGCAATATGTTGCCTAAGCGCATCAAAAAGAGAAAAGTTACAGTGGCCACCGGTCGTCGTTTGTTAGCACAAGAAGAAGCGCAGAAGCTGATTGATATGGATGAAGTGGTGGCCGAAGGTATCGAGCGGGCTGAACAGCTGGGTATAGTATTTATTGACGAAATTGATAAAATTGCTGGCCAAGAAGGCGGTACTGGTCCCGATGTTTCTCGTGAAGGTGTGCAACGAGATATTTTACCAATTGTAGAAGGATCCACTGTCATGACTAAGTATGGACCAGTGAAGACCGATCATATGTTGTTTATTGCTGCTGGTGCTTTCCATGTGACTAAACCTTCAGACCTTATTCCAGAGTTGCAGGGCCGATTTCCTATCCGGGTTGAACTAAAGTCCCTAACCGAGGAGGATTTTAAACGAATTCTCACCCAACCAGAAAATGCTATAATTAAACAATATACTGCTCTTTTAGAAACCGAAGGTATAAAAGTCAAATTTACAGACGATGCTATAGATGAAATTGCTAAAACAGCAACTTTTGTTAATCAAGAAATGGAAAACATTGGAGCGCGGCGGTTGCATACCATACTAGAAAAGGTATTGGAAGAAATATCATTTACTGCTGGTGAAAATGGGCCGCAAGAAGTGGTGGTTGATGCTGCTTATGTAGAGCGACAATTAGCAAGCATAGTGAAAAATCGTGATCTGAGCCAATATATTTTGTAATACAAATTTAGGAGGAATTAGAAGTGACTTTATTGGAAAAAACACGTAGTTTGAATCGACTGTTACAAAGATCGGCTGGTCATCCGGTGGATTTTGACGAAATTTGCCGGGTTCTTAGCGAATTGAGTCGGGCCAATGTTTATGT
>JAAYWY010000232.1 GCA_012516165.1 Bacillota bacterium | reverse complement strand
TGGATTATGTGGTGGATGCACTAGATGACATCTTGAGCCATCAAAAAAGCTTCTTGTCCATCGCCTTTTCTACCGGTAAAACCATGCTCGGCCGACTAGGACAAAGCAAAAAACAAAAATAAGAGAAACTTACTTTTCGACATATAACAACACCCAGGCGCCAGCGGCCAGCAGCGCGAGTCCTAAGAGCTTAATCCAAGTAAAGGGGATTTTGTCTAATCCAAAACAGCCCAAGTGGTCGATACACAGGGCTGTAAGGACTTGTCCTACAATAATTGCGGTGGTGGCGGTGGCCACGCCCAGGCGTGGAATGGTTGCAGCACCACCAGCTATAATAAGGACGTTAAGTATACCACCCAGGTAGGTATACCAAGGAGCGGCTGCAAATTTGGCCAAGCTGCCGCCACCGACATGGAAAATAACTGCGGCGGCGGTCAAAACAGTACCTATAATGTGGACCACCAATGTGGCTGGAAATAAACCAATTACTTTGCTAAGGGCGGCATTGAGCGAACCTTGAACGGCCATGGCCAGTCCAGCCATAGCAGCTAAGCCTAATATCAATACCTGCACCGGCATACTCCTTTCGTATGTAGTTTTCTGTGTGGTTATTTGAGAAGAAGGCCCGCCAATAAAAGTGCAGGCCTTCTTCTTTTTACGGTACATTATTACTATATTACTATTTTTGAGTAAGCAATGATTGTTGGGCCATTTGAATCATTTTGCGCACCATGTGACCGCCGACAGCACCGCAGTCGCGGGAAGGGATGTTACCCCAATAATCTTCCGAACCCTGATAAACAGGTATGCCCAGTTCAGCGGCAATTTCATATTTCATGTTATCCATAACTTGGTGCGCTTCTGGTACCACGTGCTGACGTTTATTCCAACTGCCCCTGGCCATTTTTGTCCCACCTCCTGAACATAGTGTGTCCGAAGAGGTGTTTAATTTACTGCAAAGTTTCAGGAAGAAGGAACGATTTCTTCCTTCCCAGCGATTTACTTTTTTGCAAGCAGGTTTTTCCTGCTTATCAGCGAACATAACATAGCGAAGTACTTTCTACAAATAGAAGAGTTCTGTAGTTTTTTTGTGCTCAAATATACTATGGCAGCTTAAGAATTATATTATACTAGTGCAATTCGGCAAAGGATGGTAATTAATGGCAATTTATAGAAATATTATTCCGGAATTAGCTGAACATATTGTATCCACGAAGATAGGAACAGAGGAGATATCTGTTTTACCGCAGGTGGCGGAAAAAGAAGTAGCGGCTCAGCTGGGGGTTAGTCGGGCTTATCTACAGTGTTCAGCTTTGGAGGCCAATATAGTACCAGGAAGATATATACGCAATATAGGTACCATCGGGATTAAAGGGCAGCTACAACTGCTACGGTCCACAGTAGCTGTTATCGGCTGTGGTGGGCTGGGAGGATTAGTGGTGGAACTTTTGGCTCGTATGGGTGTGGGCACATTTATTCTGATGGATGACGATGTGTTCGAGGACAATAACTTGAACCGTCAACTTTTGTGTACAGAGTCAGATTTAGGCAAACCGAAGGTGGCAGCTGCTTGCGAACGTATAATGGCAATTAACCCGGCGGTAGATGTTCGCTGCTATCAACAGCGGTTGGGAGCGGAAAATGCCCGTACCATGCTGCAAGGTGCAGATGTGGCGGTGGATGCCTTGGATAATTTGCCCAGCCGTTTTGTATTGGAGCAGGCGGCACATGAGCTGGGAATTCCGCTGGTTCATGGCGCTATTGCTGGATTTTTAGGCCAAGTGATGACCATTTTCCCTGGGGATCCCGGCTTGTGTGAAATCTACGGCCGTCCGACAGGCAGTGAGCGGGGAATCGAGATTGAGACCGGCAACCTGGCGGCTACATCTGCAGCAGTGGCATCAATACAAGCGCAAGAGGTAGTTAAAGTATTGACCGGTGTAGGCGAGCCGCTCAGAGGTCGTTTGCTGTATCTTGATACTGCCAGTGGAGAGACTTCGGTGTTGCCGCTAGGGACACCCGGCGATAACAATAAAGAACAGATAGACCAGATTAAAACCACGGATTCTAAATCACGGCAGCCCATAAGCTTTATTGGCACTTCCGGTTCCGGGAAAACTACCCTCTTGGTGGAGGTGATTGCAGAACTTAACCGCCGCGGACTCAAGGTGGCAGCAGCTAAACATAGCCATGCATTGGTAGAAATGGATAATGAAGGAAAAGACAGCTGGCGTTTTCGTTTAGCTGGAGCCAAAAGTGCTGCTTTTATCAGCAGCGGTCAAGCCACGGTGTTTTACCAACTTACGGCAAGAGAAGCAGCCGGGAAATTAAATCAGTGGTTTCCTGATGCCGATGTCATAATAATGGAAGGTGGAAAAAACGGTCCGTTCCCTAAAGTTTTGGTTTATCGTGAAGGAATCTCAGAAACAATGTCCCCGTGGCCGGAAGACATCATTGCTGTGGCGGGTGATGTGGAGGCGGCCAGAGATGCCGGTGTACCAGCTACCCTGCCCGGCTTCCCATGGGGAGCCAGTGCTGCCCTGGCCGATTTTTTACTGCAACAATAATAAATGGAATTGAGCACTTAACCCCTGATCTTGATATGCTGGAGGAGGAATCATTGTGTCAGAAGAGTCTCAGACAAACTATGCCACGTCTTTTCGTCAGCAATTTACCTGGCGAGCGGTTCTTTTAGGGGCTTTAGGTTCAGTGATTATCACTACCAGCTCCATGTACGTTGCGCTCAAAATGGGCGCTTTACCCTGGCCAACAATTTTTGTGGCTATTCTTTCATGGACCGTACTTAAAGCGTTGGGCAATACTAACTTAAACGAAATCAACGTGGCTCATACAGCTATGTCCGCTGGCGCTATGGTAGCAGGGGGGATTGCTTTCACTATCCCTGGGATTTGGATGTTAGATCAGACAGCTCAGGTGGACTTTTGGCCGCTATTGATAGCAACTTTGGCTGGCACTGTTTTAGGCGTGATATTTATGGCTGCTTTGCGCCGTCATTTTATCGAAGTAAAGCAGTTGCCGTATCCTATGGGTATTGCGGCCGCTGAAACAGTGCTCGCTGGTGACGAAGGTGGGGAAAAAGCACGGTGGTTATTTGGTTCGCTGGGAGTAGCTGCTTTGTTTACAGCTGTGCGGGATTGGTGGAAAAAGATTCCGGCGGCCTGGACGCCGCTGTCACTGTGGGCCCATAATATCCAATTTGGTCTCTGGATGTCGCCAATGGCGGTGGGTATTGGATATCTTATCGGCCCTTTGTTTATGGGAACTTGGTTTTTGGGAGCGGCTTTGAGTTATTTTCTGTTTATTCCCTTAACTGTAAACAGTGGGTATATAACTTTAGAAGCAGCTACCGCCATAAAGGACAGCTTTGGTATTGGTCTCATAGTGGGCTCTGGCGTAGCCGTGTTATTGAAAGATATTGCACCCCAAGCGGGGGAGATTTTTCGGCCTTTGTTTTCTGGGGTCGGCGACGTGAACCTGAAGCGGGCGCCTTTGGTGCTAGCTTTAATAATCTTGGTTTTGTCTACCTTAGGCGGCCTGGGCTTTGTCCCTACGCTAATTACAGTTTTAGGGGTTTGGGTGACCACAGCTATGGCAGCTACGTTAACTGGGCAGACTGGGATTGACCCTATGGAGGTTTTCGGCATTTTGGTGCTGCTGGCAGTTAAAGCTGTATCAACCCCAGCGCCGCAGACAGCATTTTTTGTGGCAGCAGTGGTGGCAGTGGCCTGTGGTTTAGCTGGCGATAATCTGCAGGATTTTAAAGCCGGTTATATCTTAAAGACTATCCCTCAAGCTCAAATTTATGCAGAACTTATCGGTGGGGTGGTGGGAGCGGTAGTTTCGGTGGTGGTACTGTTTGTTCTTCGCCAGGCTTATGGGGCCATGGGCCCAGGTACAGAATTGGTTGCACCCCAGGCCTATGCTGTAGCCACCATGGTAAATGGGCTGCCTAATGTGCCGGCTTTTGGGATTGGGCTTACTCTTGGTATTGCGTTATATTTCCTTGGTATTCCCGGTATGACCATTGGCATCGGTATTTACCTGCCCATGTTTATTTCCGCTACAGCCGGTGTTGGTGGGCTTATCAGAGCTGTTGTGGATAAAAAGTGGCCTGATTTTAACAATAAAGCCCAGCTTATTTCTTCCGGTTTCTTGGGTGGAGAAGGAGTAACCGGTGTACTCATTGCTATCATTCAGGTGATAGCCAGGGCTTAGCAAAAAACTATTCCCGCCGAAAAGAAGAATTAGGTAGCTGTTTTTTCGTGAAAAGGAGTGTTGTACTTGTTTAACGCTATTACCGATGTACCGGGTATACTGGTGGGACAAGTTAGCGATTTAACAGCGCTAACAGGCTGCACAGCGGTTATTTGCCCTCAAGGCGCTGTAGCAGGGGTGGACGTGCGCGGCAGTGCCCCAGGCACACGGGAGACGGATGCTCTCTCCCCACTTAACCTGGTGGACAAGGCTCATGCCGTGGTATTGGCTGGGGGCAGTGCTTTTGGTTTGGATGCGGCCAGCGGGGTCATGAAATATTTAGAGGAACAGGGCATCGGCTTTGATGTAGGGGTTACGAAAGTGCCTATTGTCACGGCGGCAGTGCTGTTTGATCTGGGAATCGGCGATTACCGGGTGCGACCCGATGCAGCCATGGGTTACCGAGCAGCGGCCGAAGCCAAGGCTGCTCCGGTAAAAGAGGGCAACGTGGGCGCCGGTACCGGTGCCAGCGTGGGGAAAATCCTGGGCCATGAGGGTGCCATAAAAAGCGGCCTGGGCACAGCTAGTATTAGGGTAGGAGATTTGATCGTGGGTGCGCTAGTGGCAGTAAATGCCTTAGGAGATGTGGTAGATCCAGCTACCGGGAAGATTGTGGCTGGGGCTCTAACAAAAGAAAAAACCTTTTTGGACACAGAAAAATACTTGCGGGAGCAATCTTTTTCGCCCGGCGCTGCTATGAGCAACACAACCATTGGAGTAGTAGCCACCAATGCTAAGCTCAGTAAACCCCAAGCCACCAAGGTGGCCCAGCTAGCTCACGACGGCTATGCCCGCGCCATTCGTCCTGTCCACACTATGCTCGACGGTGATGCTATCTTTTGTCTGGCAACCGAGCAGGTTGCGGCCGACCCCAATCAAGTTGGTAGCCTGGCGGCTCAGGTGATGGCCCAGGCTATTGTTCGTGCGGCACGGTTAACCGAAGGAGCAGGGGGACTGCTGGCGGCACGGGATCTGTTGTAGGGAACAGATCCCGTGTTAACTGGCGCTCTTTGGTCGTTATACTGTTTTCTGCTCGCTCCCACAAAGTTCAAGCGAGCAGTCTAATGTTTTCCTCTACACAGGTCAACAACGATCTGTGTTTTTGTTTATGAGCGTAACTTTTACCAGGGATAAACAGTTAATACATATGAATGAACGGTGTTTTAGGGGAAAGGGTGAAACCATGTGCTGGCTCTTACACGGGACCAAGAAAGCCGATTAGTAGCGGAAGCCAAAGCTAATCCAGCTGCTTTCGGCGACCTTTACGAGTACTATTTACCTAAAATGTACCGGTTTGCCTACTACCGAACGGGGAACAAGCATGAGGCCGAAGACGTAGTGGCCCAGACCTTTCTGCAGGCTATTGAGGCTTTACCCAAGTACGAAGAACGAGGTTATTCTCTGGGCTGTTGGTTATACAAAATAGCGGGCAATCTTATCCGGACGCGGCAAAGATCGAGAAGTCGAGAAATACCACGCTTTGAAGATGTTTCAGAGGCTGACTGGGATGCGAGCATCGAACTTTTGCCTGAGCAAATTTCATTGCAGCAGATATTACATACCTTGCCCGATGATCAGCAGCAGGTATTAGTGCTCCGCTATGTTCAAGACTTGAGCATAAAAGAAGTGGCCCAAATAATGGACCGATCAGAAGGCGCGGTTAAGCAGTTAGCGTTTCGGGGCTTGCAAAACATGCGCGAAAGGATGAACTGCCTTGAAAAACAATAACTGGGAAGCGGAATTCATCCAACTGGAACAAACTATAGGGGAAAAATTGCGTCAGTTGCCGACTATAGATCCGGATGAGGAATTCAAAGAGCAATTGAAACAAAAAATCTATGCT